>CANSWW010000066.1 GCA_947650845.1 uncultured Lachnospiraceae bacterium | reverse complement strand
CTCAGAAAGGTTTCCGTCATTTTATATAGATAAAATCACAAAATACAGGGCAATGGAATCGAAAACCTTTGCCACAATCTAAACAAAGCAAACGGTTGAACGATCTTCGATCGCGCTCTAATATTTAAAGCGATCCCGTTGCATTTGCACAGTCTGTTTTCCGGGAACGCAGCCTGTCACAGCCAGGTTCTTGCGGCCTGTCCTGTCCGGGCCCTTGGCGGATGCCGGTCCTTAGCGAGCAGACGCTGTCAAGCGGCTGAGAGCTTAGTACCGCTGCATCCGCCACGGAGCGAGAGCGCGCCCGGACAGGACAGGCCGCAAGAACCTGGCGTCACTCTCGCCTCCCGCAACCCTCTCAAGCCCCCAACGCAAAGCAACGAAAAGCCCCTTTTGAAAAGAAAAATTTATTTACAAGCCGCCGCTTTTGTAGTATACTTCTAACCAGTACGTCCGATCCGCCGCACAGGGAAACCGCGCATATAATAAGGAAGCGCTGCAAAGCCATCCCCCTGCGGCCAGAAAATACGGACGATAACAAGCAAGAAAGGAAAAGCATACCATGAGCGTAGAAAAGGTAAATAAATATAAAGAAGAAAAAGCAAACCGCAAGGAGATCCTCGAGAAGCAGAAAAAGCAAGCCAAGGCGGCGCGGGCCGGCGTGATTGCCGGAGCGATTGTCGTGGCGGCGCTGATCGTAGGCGCGATCGGCATAACCATCCGCAACGAGCGCAAGGCGTACCTGGCGGCGCTGCCGGATTACAACGCGACGACGATGATCGTCGGCGACATGGCAGGCGTACTGGCAAAGGAGACGGAAGCCCCGGCAGACGAAACGGAGGCCCCGGCAGACGAAACGGAGGCCCCGGCGGATGAAACACAAGCTCCGGCAGACGAGACACAGGCTCCGGCTGCACAGGGCTGAGTTAAGGCAAAGAGCGCGGCCGGGCGGTTATAAAAGAGAGTATAAAGCGCACCAATAAAAGAGGACGGCCCGGCGGCCGTCCTTGTTGTACATTATACGCTCGTTATATATAGAAAAAACGCCGCAAAAGCCTTCGCTATGCTCCGAAAACACAGGCAGAAAACGCGAAAGCATTACGAGGCCCCCATCATACCCCGAAAACACAGGCAGAAAAGAGGAAGCATGCAATATCTGGGCGCAGTCACCTTCCCGGACCGTGACCGGGAATTTGATTTCTTTATACGGCTAAAACGAAAATGCTACACCGATTTTTACCCATTCCAGGTACTGTCGGCGGCAGGGCTTACGCGGCTGTCATTTGAGCCGGTGACGATCCTGCAAGGCGGAAACGGCTCCGGCAAGACGACGGCGCTCAACATCATGGCCGCCCTGCTGGGCGCAAAGCGCGACTCCGCCTACAACCGCTCCTGCTTTTTCGAAGATTACATAAAGCTCTGCGAAGCGGAATGGGCCGGAGAGCAGCCGCAGGAATGCCGGATCATCACCAGCGACGACGTATTTGACTATATGCTAAACATCCGCAGCCTCAATGCCGGAGTAGACCGGCGGCGCGAAGAAATGTTTGGCGAATACCAGTTCCGGCGCAGCTCCGGCTTTCAGCTGCGCTCGCTGGCGGACTACGAGGAGCTGCGCCTTACGAACCGGGCCAGAAGCCAGACCCAGTCGCGGTTTGTCCGCGAGAACCTGGCGCCCAATGTGCAGGAGCATTCCAACGGAGAAAACGCCTTCCTGTATTTCACCGAAAAGATCGGGGAAAACGGCCTGTACCTGCTCGACGAGCCCGAGAACAGCCTCTCGCCGAAACGCCAGCGAGAGCTGGTGCAATTCCTGGCGGATTCCGTGCGCTTCTTCCATTGCCAGTTTGTAATTTCGACCCATTCGCCCTTTCTGCTGGCGTTTGCAGGCGCGAAAATTTACGACCTCGATACGAACCCCGTCCGCGTGCGCCCCTGGACGCAGCTGGAAAATGTCCGGCAGTATTATGATTTTTTCCGGGAGCATCAAAACGAATTTGCGGAATAAAAGGCGGCTTTGACCGCCTGAAACGAGGAGTTCCCGGGACTTGCGCCCCGGGAAAATTATGAAAAATCTATATGCACTTTAGCTGGTAACCTTTGTTAAGCTTTTGTATTTCCGATGGTTTTATCATACCAACGAGTTATGGATAAAATATGAACAAAGAAATAACGAACTGTTAATTTATCTATTTTTTGCACAAAAACCGATTTCTCAAAAGGAGAAAATAGGAAAAAATCTACAAATCACGAGCGGAGGAAAGCGGATGAAGAAAAAATGGGACAATATCACGCTGATCGGGATGCCCGCATCCGGCAAAAGCACGGTAGGCGTTTTGCTGGCCAAGCGGCTGGGCTATCAGTTCATTGATACCGACCTGCTGATCCAGCAGGAGGAGGGCCGCCTGTTAAAGGACATTATCGCCGAGCGCGGCCTGGACGGCTTTATGGAGGTCGAAAACCGGGTCAACAGCCAGGTGAAGGGAGGGCGCGCGGTGATCGCGCCCGGCGGCAGCGTAGTCTACGAAAAAGAAGCCATGGAGCATCTGCGAGGGATCGGGATGATCGTATACCTGAAGCTTGACTATGAAGCGGTAGCCGAGCGCCTCCATAACTTAGCGGACCGCGGCGTCGTGCTGCGGGACGGCATGACATTGCGGGACCTCTACGACGAACGCGTCCCCCTCTATGAGCAATACGCGGACGTCACGGTAGAGGAGACGGGAAAAAGTGCCGGAGATGTGGTAGACTGGTTGAGAAAATTGGCGGAATCGAATATACTGTAAGGAGAAACGCGGCGGCAGGCGGGAAGCGCCATCCGCGCAGACGCTGTGCGCCGCCCAGGGGAGAACAGATATGTATCAGATTGATTTTGAAAAACCGCAGCGCATCCATTTTATTGGCATCGGCGGGATCAGCATGAGCGGCCTGGCGGCAATTCTTTTGTCGCGGGGCTTTTGTGTAAGCGGGTCGGACTGGCACAAAAGCGGGTTGACCGAGCAATTGGAGCGGGAGGGGGCCAGGATTTTCGAGGGCCAGGCGGCCGAACACATCACCGGAGAGCTGGACGCCGTCGTCTACACGGCGGCCGTGCATGAGGATAACCCCGAATTCCGGCGCGCGAAGGAGTGCGGGATCCCGCTTTTAAGCCGGGCGCAGCTTTTGGGACAGATGATGAAGAATTACAAAACCGCGGTGGCGGTGGCCGGGACGCACGGCAAGACGACGACCACCTCCATGCTCTCCGAAATCCTTCTGAAGGCGGAGATGGACCCGACGATATCCGTGGGCGGCATCCTGCCGGCGATCGGCGGCAACATCCGCATCGGCTATTCGGATACGATGGTGACGGAGGCCTGCGAATACACCAACAGCTTTTTGGAATTCTTCCCGACGGTGGCCGTGATTCTCAACATCCGCGAGGACCATCTGGATTTCTTCAAGGATCTTTCCGATATCCGCCGTTCGTTCCGCAAATTTGCCGCGCGCACGCCGGAGAGCGGCGCGGTGGTCATTGATACCTCGATTGAGGACTGGGAGGAGATCGTCGAGGGCCTGTCCTGCCGCGTCATTACGGTGGGGCCGGCGCAGTGCTCCGATTACCGCGCGGAGGCGGTGGCCTACGACGAGCAGGACGACCCGTCCTTTGTCGTCGTGACCTCGAAGGGGGAGCGGGAGGCGGTTTCGATGCGGGTGCCGGGCGCTCATAATATGGAAAACGCGCTGGCGGCGATCGCGGCGGCCCGGGAGCTGGGCGTGGATTGGGATTCTATCCGTGCGGGGCTGGGGCATTTTGAGGGCACCGAGCGCCGCTTCCAGAAAAAGGGGAGTTTTCAGGGCGTGACCGTGGTGGACGACTACGCGCACCATCCGGACGAGATTTACGCGACCTTGACGGCGGCCTCGCAGATGCATTATAAGAAGGTGTGGTGCTTGTTCCAGCCGCATACCTATACCCGCACCAGGGCGCTGTTTGAGGAGTTTGCGCAGACCTTGACGCTGGCGGACGAGGTGGTGCTGGCGGATATCTACGCGGCCCGGGAGACGGACGATCTGGGCGTGAGCGCAAAGCAGCTGGCCGAACGGATTCGGGGGCTGGGGACGCCGGCGCATTATTTTCCGTCGTTTGAGGAGATTGAAAAATTTTTATGGGAACATTGTATGCACGGTGAATTGTTGATAACTATGGGGGCCGGAAATATAGTAAACGTGGGGGAATTCTTGGTAGAGCAGTAAGTTATCCACATTATCCACAATGTTATCAACAAAAGGGCCGACGCGCCTATGTGGACAGACGGGCAGGTTATCCACCGGGGGGAGAAAGAAGGGCCGACGCGTTTTGGCAGGATATAAAAGCTTTTCGGAAAGAGCAGGCTGAGCCTGTCCACAGTATCCACATTGTCCACAGGATAAAAATGAGCTGGGAGGCAGCATAACTGCCGGTTTCCTTTTTGGCGGATTTGTGCTACACTGTGCAGGAGGGGAAAGATGATGGCGAATATGAGGTTAAGCGGTAGGGATAGCGGGGTGACCGCGGTTCCCAATGCATTTATTGACAGCTATCTTACAAAGGCCGACGGAGAATATGTAAAGGTTTATTTGCTGCTGTGGCGTTACTTTTGCGATAAACGGGAGATTACGATTTCCGAGGTTGCCGATTTGCTGGACGACACGGAAAAGGACGTGCTGCGGGCCCTGCGTTACTGGAGCAAGCAGGGGCTTTTGGCGATTCGCGGGGCAGGGCAGGAGGTGACGGAAATCTGTTTTCAACGGCCTCTGGAGGGAACTGCCGGGACGGAGGCCGCCGTGAGCGCGCAAGCGGAGTTTGCCGCCGGAAAAGAGCATCTGGAAGCGGCCGGCAAAGATAGTGAAAGGTCTGTCGGAGAGGAACCCGCCGCCGGGGCAAGGGACGATGCATTGAAAGGAGAGAGACCCTCCGGCGATAAGGGCGCGAACCGCTTGGCGCCCGGACGGGGCCGGCAGAATAAAAAAGAAAGCTCTCGCTCCTTAAGCAGTGCGCAGCGCAAAAAACTGGCCCTGGACGAGCCCTTCGGGCAGCTTGTGTATATTGTCGGCAAATATTTGGGCGAGCCGCTGGGGCCTGCGGGCAGCGACACGCTGGGGTATTTGTATGAGACGCTGGGGATGCCGGCCGATTTGTTGGAATACCTGGTTGAAACGAGCGTAGATGCCGGGCATAAGAGCCTTCACTATATCGAAAGGGTGGCTCTTAATTGGCATGAGAGAGGGATCGGCACGATTCAAGAGGCGAAGGAGCAGGTGGATTTCAACCGCCGGCAGTATTACCAGGTGCTGAAAGCGTTTGGGCTTGGCCGGCGCGGACCGGCCCCGGAGGAAAAAAAGGTGATGGATGTCTGGTTTTACGATTATGGCTTCCAGCTGGAGATTGTATTGGAGGCCTGCAACCGTACGATTGGGGCAATCCATGAGCCAAGCTTTGAATATGCCGGCAAAATCCTGGCCGAATGGCGAAAAAAGGGGGTCCGCAGCCGCAGCGATATCGAAACGCTGGATGCCGCCTTTGCGAAAGGGCGCGAAAGCGGCCGCGGTCGTCGTAATGAGCCGGCCAAGACGAACCGCTTCCATAATTTTGACCAGGTGGGCTATGATTACGATGCCATTGTAAAGGAACTGAACGGTTGAAAGGGGATTTATGGGGCTGAGCAACTCACAGTATGACGCGATCATGCGCGAATATGACGGCCGGCAGAGCCGGCGCCGGCAGGAACAGAGAAAGCGGCAGGAGGAAGCCTACGAGCGGATTCCGGGTCTAAAGGAGCTGGATGGGCAGATGGCCGGGCTGGCGGCCAGGCAGGCCAGACGTCTGCTGGAGGGAAAAGAGCGGGCCGTGGAAGAGCTGAGGGAAGAGGGCGTACGGATCGGCAAGGAGCGCGCGCGCTTGCTTATGGAGGCCGGATTTCCGGCGGATTATTTGGAGCTTCGCTATGACTGCCCGCTGTGCCGGGACAAGGGCTATGTGGAAGGACGGAAATGTCGCTGCTTTCGTCAAAAGGAGCTGGAGCTTTTATACCGACAGTCACAGATTCGAGAGCGGTTAGAGACGGAGAATTTTGCGGCCTGCACGGAAAGCTGCTATTCGGACGAGCAGCTGGTCGAAGGCGGCAGGCAGACGGTGCGCCAATATATGCACGGAGTGATCGCCGGCTGCCGGCGCTTTGCGGAGCGCTTTGGCGAGGAGGGCGGAAATCTGGTTTTTTACGGCGGCACAGGCGTAGGAAAGACCTTTTTGGCCGGCTGCATTGCCAGGGAGCTGATTGAAGCCTATTATTCGGTGGTATACCTGTCGGCTGCCGATCTGTTTGAGATGCTGGCCAAGGAGCGCTTTGGTCGTGAGGAGGAGACGGGGAGCCATATGGCCCGCCTGGCCCTGGAGTGCGACCTGCTGATTGTGGATGATCTGGGCACGGAACTATCCAACAGCTTTTCCAATTCGCAGCTGTTTTACTGCCTGAACGAGCGGCTTTTGCAAAAAAAGTCAACGATTATTACGACAAATCTGACGCCCGGTCAGCTGGGCCGGGAGTATTCGGAGCGTGTGGGTTCCCGTCTGATTGAAAATTTCCGCTTTGTGTCCATCCCCGGGGCGGACATACGGATTTGGAAACAAAGAGAGCAAAGAAAAAAGCACGGAGGATTATGAGCATGGAACAGAAATTCCGCAAATCCACTCCCTATGGGCCGTTGGGAGTCATTGCCCTGCAGGGCTGTACGCAGATGGGGAAAAATGTGGACGAGTACCTGGTCAAATGGCGTCATGAGGGGAGCGAGACGCAGGAGCTGGGCAACGTGTTTGAAGGCTATGCCAAAGATTCTTATTTAATTGAAAGTTCCCTGCCGCGGTTTGGCTCCGGGGAGGGCAAGGGCGTCATCCGTTCTTCCGTCCGGGGAATGGATCTTTACCTGATGGTGGATGTCTGCAATTACAGCACGACCTATACCATCAGCGGTAAATTGAATCCCATGTCGCCGGACGACCATTACCAGAATTTAAAACGCATCATCGCCGCGGTAGCGGGCAAAGCCCGCCGCATCACCGTTATTATGCCTTTTTTATATGAGAGTCGTCAGCATAAGAAGTCGGGACGGGAATCCTTAGACTGTGCGCTGGCGTTGCAGGAGCTCGCGGATATGGGAGTGGATCAGATTTTGACGTTTGACGCCCATGATGAGCGGGTGCAGAACGCGATTCCGCTTACAACGTTTGAGAGCATTCCCCCGGCCTACCAGTTTATCAAGGGACTTTTAAACGCCGAGCCGGGTCTGCAGATAGACAGCAGCCATATGATGGTAATCAGCCCGGATGAGGGCGGGATGCGCCGGGCGGTTTACCTGGCAAACGTATTGGGACTGGATGTGGGCATGTTCTATAAGCGTCGGGATTATACGCGGATGGTGGACGGCCGTAATCCGATCGTGGCCCATGAATTTTTGGGCGGCGACATTGAGGGCAAGGACCTGATTATCCGGGACGACATGATTTCCTCCGGGGAGAGCGCCATCGATGTGGCGAGGGAGCTGAAACGGCGCAAGGCCGGGCGCATTTTCCTGCTGGCGACCTTCGGCCTGTTTACGGATGGCTTAGAACCGTTTGACCGGGCCTATGAGGAGGGGCTGTTCGACCGCATTGTGACGACGGATCTGATTTATCAGCCGTCGGAGCTGTTGTCGCGCCCTTATTATACGACGGCGCACATGGGGAAATACATTGCGCTATTGATCGATACGCTGAACCACGATTCGTCGATCGAGGATTATATCAATCCGGTGTGCCGAATTCATACGTTTGTGGACGCATATAACGAGCGGAAGTAGTATCTTGGCCGGATATAATCCGCCGAGACGGCAGTCTGTCAGCTGAGGCTGCGCCGGTTCTCCTCCGGCTTTTGCAGCGTAAAAATAAATTCCGTACCGACACCGACGGTGCTGATGACATCGATCGTCTGGGCATGGGCCTGCAGGATTTCTTTGACAATGGATAATCCCAGGCCGGTGCCCTTTTTGTCTTTCCCGCGCGAGAGGTCGGTCTTGTAGAAACGCTCCCAGATTTTTTGCTGGCTTTCTTTGGGGATGCCGATACCGGTGTCGCGGACGGAGACAAACACCTTGTCATAGCGCTCGGAGGTTTCCAGCCAGATGACGGAGCCGTTGTGGGAGAACTTGATGGCATTGTCAATCAGATTGTAGAGGACCTGCTGGATCTTGCTTAGGTCCGCCCGCACCATCAGAGAGCGGGCGGAGAATGTCAAATCAAAGGTAATCCGCTTGGGCAGGCAGGCGCCCTCAAAGGCGGCCGCCGTGTTTTTGACGACCTGGTTGATGTCAAAATTGGAAAGCTCCAGATACGTGCCGCGGCTTTCCAGGCTCTGCAGGGCCAGCGTATTCTGTGTCAGCTTTGTGAGGCGCTCGGTTTCGGTGATGACGAGCTTCATATATTTTTCGTGAAGCGGCGGCGGAATCGTGCCGTCGATCATGGCTTCTAAGTAGCCCTTGATCGTTGTGAGCGGCGAGCGGAAATCGTGGGATACGTTGGAGATGAATTTGCGCTGGTATTCTTCCATTTTGGAAAGCTCGCTGGCCATATAATTCAGCGTCCTGGCCAGATACCCCATTTCGTCCTCCGAATGCAGAGGACAGCGGTACTCGAGGTGGCCGTCGGCGAATTGGTTGGCGGCGGCAGTAATTTTGCGTAAAGGGCGGTAAACGATCCAATGGAAAACGAGCAGCAGGATCATCGACAGCGCGAAAAAGATCAGGCCGGTTATATAGACGACATTTAAGATACTGTCGCGCAGGGAAATCGCCCGGGCGACCGGCAGATGTAAAAGGACATAGCCGTGAATGCTGTAATTGCCGGAAACAGGGGCGTAGACGCTGATTACGTCCTCACGGAAATGACCGTAAAAATCGCCGATCATGTAAGGAGATCGTCCCACGTCGGCCGGATTAAATTCCTCGATGACCGTGCCGGTATCAAGGTTTGAGGTATCAAAAATAATCTGCCCCTGGCGGTTCATCAGCCAGGCAGAGGCGCCTAAGGAGGCGGCAACGGCTTCGATGCGGGGGGCGGCGGCCGACAAATCCAGATCGCGGCCGCTGTAAGGGGAGGAACAGGTCTCGGCGAGGATCGAGGCCTCGGTATACAGCTGTTCGCCGTTTGTGTGGATCAGGAATTCCTCCGTCAAACGGGCCGAAAACAAGGCGATCACCAGAAAACCGAGAATAAAGAACAGCAGATACCCGCCGAGGAATTTAGCGTACAGGCGGCGTTTCATTGTGCTTTCACCTCAAATTTATAGCCGATACCCCATACGGTCGACAGGGACCAGTGAGGATGATCTTTGATTTTTTCCCGCAGGCGCTTGATATGTACGTCTACCGTGCGAGTATCACCGATATATTCATAGCCCCAGATGTGGTCTAAGAGCTGTTCTCTGGTAAAGACACGGTTGGGCGAGGAGGCCAGGAAATAAAGAAGCTCCAGCTCCTTGGGCGGCATATCGACCGTATGCCCCATGTACTGCACCGAATAGTTCGTCAGGTTGACGATCAGGTCCGGGTAGGAGACGACGTCCCCCTCAGGGGCCGGGACGGTCGGGGGCGGCGCGGCGGCGGTGCGCCGCAGAACGGCCTTGACGCGTGCCACCAGCTCTTTGGAATCAAACGGCTTGATAATATAGTCGTCGGCGCCCAGCTCAAGCCCCAGGACCTTATCAAAGACCTCGCCCTTGGCGCTGAGCATGATGATCGGCGTTTGGGATTCCCGGCGGATCTCGCGGCAGACATGATAGCCGTCGATCCCTGGCAGCATCAGATCCAATAGAATCAGGTCGGGGGCAAAGCTATGGAATTTCAGCAAGGCTTCCTCTCCGTTGTGCACCATACAAGTATCAAAGCATTCTTTTGTCAGGTATAAGGAGATCAGCTCGGCGATGTTTTCATCGTCGTCTACAATCAGGATCTTCTGTTTGTCTGCCATGTCTTATTTGGCTCCTTCCTTTAATTTGGCGATCGTAACGCCATGGTCGCCTTCCCCGAAAGCGCCCAGATGGAATTCCTCCACCTGTGGGGCGCGTTTTAGGAGCTTGTGGGTGGCATTTCGAAGAGCGCCGGTCCCACGGCCGTGGATGATGCGTACCTGGGGCAGATGCGCCAGGTACGCGTCGTCGATGTATTTGTCTAAGAGCGGCATGGCTTCGTCCACGGTCATGCCGATCAGGTTGATCTCCGGGGAAATACTCATGCTTTTGGAGACGCCGATACCGCTCATCTGGGACTTTTTCTTTTTCCCGGCTCCTAAAAGAGCACCGGACGGACCGGTAACGGTCGGCTCGCCAAGAAGCTCCACGTCGCGGATGTTGACCTGGGAGCGCAGGATCCCCATCTGGACATAGAGATCGCCGCGGGCATTGGGCAGCGTGCTGACGGTGCCGTTTAAATTCATGGACAGCACCCGCACGGCATCGCCGATGCGAAAATCGGCGGCCTTATGTGCTTTTTTCTGCGTTTGCCGGTCCGGCCGGACGGCGGTACGCTTTTCGGCCTCGCTCAGCTTATCTCTGAGAGCAGCTCGCTCGGCCTCCAGCTCCCGGCCCACGCCGGCCCCGTCGGCCAGCTTATTGATCCGGCGGATCGTCTGGTCGGCAGTCTCCTTGGCCTCCTCCAGGATCCGGCGCGCTTCCTCATTCGCTTTTTGCAGATAGCGCTCGCGGCGGCGGGAAAGGTCCTCCTTGCTGGTATCCAGCTCCTCCTTCAGCCGCGCGATCTCGGTTTTATAGCGGGCGACTTCCTCCTTTTCGCGCTCCAGCGTTACGCGGGCGCTCTCCAAATCGGAAATCATATCCTCGAAATGCTTCTCCTGCTGGCCGATACGCAGGCCCGCGTCCTCAATCAGGAAGCCGGGCAGGCCCAGCTTGCCGGCGATGGCAAAGGCGTTGCTCTTGCCGGGAATGCCGGTCAGCAAGCGGTAGGTAGGCCGCAGGGTTTCGACATTGAATTCACAGCTGGCGTTTTCCACACCGTCGGTGGAGAGGGCGTAGACCTTGATCTCGCTGTAATGAGTGGTGGCCATGACGCGCACGTCCATGTTGTGGAGAAAATCAAGGATGGAAACGGCCAGGGCCGCCCCCTCCGTGGGGTCTGTGCCTGCGCAGAGCTCGTCAAAGAGCACCAGGCTGTGCGCGTCGGCTTTTTCCAAAATGCGCACGATATTGGTCATATGGGACGAGAAGGTGCTTAAGTTCTGCTCGATGCTCTGCTCGTCGCCGATGTCGGCGTATACTTCGGTAAAGACCGCCAGCTTTGAACCGTCAAAGGCCGGAATATGCAGGCCGGCCTGCCCCATAAGGGTTAAAAGCCCGATTGTTTTCAGGGAAACGGTCTTGCCGCCGGTGTTGGGGCCGGTGATAATCAGTGTGTTGTAGTCCCGTCCCAGCGCCACGTCGATGGGCACCACCTGCTCTTTTTTCAGGAGCGGGTGGCGTCCCTGCTTGATCTCGATCTGCCCCAGCTCATTAAAAGTCGGGCAGGAGGCGTCCATGTCCCGGGCCAGGGCGGCGCGCGCAAAGATATAGTCTAACTGCGACAGCACCTGCAAATTGGTCCGAAGCGTCTCGATATGGGGGGCGGCCTGGCTGCTTAAACCAGCTAGGATCGCCTCGATCTCCTTCTGCTCGGCGATTTCCAGCTCGCGGATTTCGTTGTTCAGCTTGACGATGGCCATCGGCTCGATGAAGTAGGTGGAGCCGCTCTGCGACTGATCGTGCACCATGCCGTGGAACTGGTTCTTATATTCCGCCTTGATGGGGATACAGTAACGGCCGTCACGCATCGTAATGACGGCATCCTGCAGCTGGGTGCGGTTGGAATTGACGATTTCGCCCAGCTGCGTATGGATTTTCGCGCCGGCGTTTTGAATCTGGCGGCGAATGCTTCGCAGCCGGGGGCTGGCGTCGTCGCTGATTTCTTCTTCCGAGAGAATGCAGCGGTCGATCTCCTGGCGCAGCGCGGCCAGCGGTTCCAGCGCGGCGAAATACGCATCCAGGCAGTCGCCGGCATTTTCCTCTTCCTCGGAGATTTCCATGTGGCGTCCCGTGCTCAGGCGCGCCTGCTCTCCGCGGCCGTACGCCTTCGCCCGGGCGGTAGCGCCTAAGAGGGCGCTGACCGACAAAAGCTCGGCAATGCTTAAGGAGCTGCCGACCTCAAGCCGCTTTAAGGAAGCGCCGATGTCGCGCGCGCCGGAGAAGGAAACGCTGCCCTGCCGGTAGACGCGGGCCAGGGCGTCGCGGGTCTGTGTCTGCGCCGTTTCAATCTCGCTCAGCGTTTCAAACGGGACGCAGTCCTCGCAGAGGCGTTTCCCCAGCGGTGTGGAGGCGTACTCTGAGAGGCGGGCGGTGATTTTATAGAATTCAAGTGTCTTTAATACTTTGCTGTTCATAAGTGAAAGTCCTCTTTGGCTGTGTCTGCTTTTAACAGTATACCTTATTTTTTAAAATTATGGTAGGGGTTTTTGCGGAGAATCAGGAGAGAGATAAATAAAAGAACCATATCAAAAGAGATATGGTCCTCTTATTGTAATTGAGAAATCCATCTTTTAGTACAAAAACACATCATCAATATAGAAAAACATAATCAATCGGTAATAATATGTTTGCTACTCGTTTATTATATGCAGGATGCTTTAAAAAGTCAAGAAAAACTTTGTATGGAAACGTATACAATACGAAGTGGAGCCGAATTTATGAAAGTTACCGTTGGTTGTTTAAGGTTTAAGCCATGCGCAAATCATAGAGGAACT
>CANSWW010000065.1 GCA_947650845.1 uncultured Lachnospiraceae bacterium | reverse complement strand
TTGAAAATCTTCCGGATGTTCGGGATATAAACGTATTGTTAGAAGCGATCCGGGAAGTCGGCGCGATCGTAGAGCGCCTGGACCGGCATACAGTGAGGATCAATGCGAGGAGCATTGGTTCGGTGACAGTCAATAACGAGTACATAAAGAGAATCCGTGCGTCTTACTATCTGTTGGGGGCGCTGTTGGGAAAATATCGCAGGGCCAGCGTGGCCTTACCGGGAGGGTGCAATATCGGCAGCCGCCCGATCGACCAGCATCTGAAGGGGTTCCGCGCCCTGGGGGCGACGACGGTAGTCGAATACGGCATGGTCAATGCCGAGGCGGCGCGTCTGGCCGGCGGCCATGTCTATCTGGATGTGGTGTCGGTGGGAGCGACGATCAACATCATGCTGGCGGCGGCTCTGGCCGACGGCAACACCATCATCGAAAACGCGGCCAAGGAGCCCCATGTGGTGGACGTGGCCAGTATGTTAAACAGCATGGGGGCCAATATCAAGGGTGCGGGTACGGACGTAATCCGCATTGCCGGCGTGAAGAAGCTCCACGGCACGGAATACTCGATTATCCCGGATCAGATCGAAGCCGGGACCTATATGGTAGCGGCGGCGATCACCAAAGGCGACGTCACGGTGCGCAACGTAATCCCCAAGCATCTGGAGGCGATCACCTCCAAGCTGATGGAGATGGGCTGCGAGGTGTCGGAATCCGACGATGCGCTGCGGGTTGTTGCGAAGAACCGCATGAACCATACGAAAGTCAAGACGCTGCCGTATCCCGGTTTTCCCACCGATATGCAGCCGCAGATTTCCGTAGCGCTGGCATTGGCCAGCGGCACGAGCATCATAACAGAGAGTATTTTTGAAAATCGCTTTAAATATATGGATGAGCTGGCCCGCATGGGGGCCAATGCAAAAGTAGAGGGAAATATCGCCGTAATCGACGGCGTACATCGTTTCACCGGCGCCGAAGTATGCGCGCCGGATCTGCGGGCCGGCGCCGCGTTAGTGCTGGCGGGCCTGGCGGCGGACGGTTGCAGCATTGTAGAGGATGTAGAGTACATCATGCGCGGCTACGAATGCTTTGAAGAAAAGCTCCATGAGCTGGGGGCGGAGATCCATCTGGCAGAAACCGACAAAGAAGTGCAAAAATACCGTCTGACAATGATTGGATAAAATTTTTTCGAAAAAGTATTGCAAATCTGAAAAAAACGTGTAAGATTAAGATAGAAAATTAAATAGAAGTTCTCTTATTCAGAGTGATGGAGATACATAGGATCTGAGAAGTCACGGCAACCCCTGAAAAACGGAAGGTGCCAACCTGAGCGAACGAATCGAACAATAAGAGGATTTGAGCCGTTACCCCAAACCATCAAGTCCGCTTACAGCGGACTTTTTTCACGTGAGCAATGAGCAGTGCGAAAACAGGCAAAACGGCGTACGCGTCGTGCTTGCACGTAAGCATACGACGTTTTGCCTGTTTTCATAGGGCGAAGCCCGTGACCGAGATGGAGCGAAGCGGAATCGAGGTTGCACTGCGGACCCCGCGCCTCCCTCAACCCGCCCTTCCACGTCCCCCATCTTGGCCCATCCCCCCGCCCCCTCCAACACACTCACACCCCAAGAAGGAGCCCCCACCCATGCCCCACCGCCCCCCCCTAATCCTAATCCTAATCCTCCTCCCCTTCCTCCTCCTCACCGCCTGCCGCCCCGGGGAGGACTTCGCGACCCCGCCCAAATACCTAAAATCCGCCACCTACTTCAGCGACGAATGGGTATTAAACTTCTGGAACAGCGAAAGCGACCATCTGGAAGAAGAACTGGCGCAAATCGCCGCCGACGGCTTCAACAGCATCATCCTGGTCGTCCCCTGGCGAGAATTCCAGCCCACCATCGCCCCCATCACCTACAACGACTACGCCCTCACCAAGCTGGATCAAGTCATGGAAGCCGCCAAAACCCAGGGCCTGTGGGTCAGCCTGCGGATCGGCTACACCTGGGATTACTGGGAGGACGGAACCGACGTGCGGGCCCGCTTCCGCGAACTACTGGCAGACGCACAGACGCAAGCCGCCTGGGATGACTACATAACCACCCTCTACGAGCGCGCTGGCGCCCACGAAAACCTGTACGGCGGCTTCCTAACCTGGGAGGATTACTGGAGCTTCACCGGCTACGCCATGTCCCTGGGAGCCACAAAAGAAAGCCTCTACTGGGCCTCCCACAGCGGCTACACCGACTACCTGCGCACCCATTATACCCTTGAAGAGCTCAGCCGCCTCTACGGCGAAGCGCTCCCCGCATACGAAGCCGTCTACCTGCCCGGAGCCGAACAGCCGGCGCTGCGCCTGCTTTACGAATTTTTCGACCAGTGGCTCAACCAATTCCTGGCGCATAACCAAGAATTATTCCCGAACCTCTCCATGGAAGTACGCATGGACGCCGACCGCGTAGTAGACGAAAACGGCGACGCCTACTGGTACGGCCACGAAGCCACCTATAGCTGCGCCTCCTCCGCTTATACATCCCTGATGTACGGCGTCCCCATCGGCCATCTAAACGAAGGCGAGCGCCTGGAAGCAGCAGAAGCAGCGGCAAAATCCGAAGAAATGCTGGACAACGTGCTCGCGCACACCGACGGCAAGCTTTTATACATTGAACAATTCCTATACATGGATAACACACCCGGCTTCGAGCATAACGCGCAAGTAAAAGACGACCAGCTGCCCGAATACCTGCGCCAAATGGCAGACATCCTAAAGCCCCGCATCATGGGCTACGGCGTCTGGGCCTACCGAAATTACGGCAATAACCTGCTGTATAACCCTCAGTTTGCCCTCGGAGAAGCCGGCTGGCAGCTGGAAAACGGAACCTCTATCGAGCAGCATAACGGCTCCTCGCAAGCGGCCCTGCCGGCCGGCGGCCTCCTGAAAAACGAGGTAACCAGCGAAAACCAGCAAACCTATATAAGCTTCACGGTCGACCCGCAAACCCCCGCGACCCTGTCCATAACGCTAGGAAGCGAAGAACAAACCATAACCATCGATGAAAGCGGCCTCGTAGAACTCATCTACGAAAACGGCGGCGCAGGACTAAGCATCACGACCGACGCCCCCTGCCACATTGACAACGTAAAAGTATACACCCGTGTTCAAGAAGGCGAGCTTTACCAAATGGACGGCAGCGAAGGCAGCTGTATCCAGGCAATCCGAACCCTGAACCAAAAACTCCGCTGATTTTGAAAGCCGATTACCCAAGTGCTTTCACAATATATTTTTACCATATAATAAGGAGAAAAGACCATGGAAAAAAGACTATTCACATCCGAATCCGTAACAGAAGGGCATCCCGATAAGGTATGCGACGCCATATCCGACGCGATCCTGGACGCCTTAGTAGAACAAGACCCCATGAGCCGCGTAGCCTGCGAGACCTTTGCCGGCACAGGCTTCATCATGCTGGTAGGAGAAATCACCAGCAAAGCTGTCGTCGATATGCAGGCGGTCGTGCGCAAGACGGTCACGGAGATCGGCTACGACAATTCCTACATAGGCTTTGACGGCAACACCTGCGCCGTCATGCTGTCGATCGACAAGCAGTCCACGGACATTGCCATGGGCGTGGACCGCGCGCTGGAAGCAAAAGAAAACACCATGTCCGACGAAGAGCTGGAGGCCATCGGCGCCGGCGACCAGGGAATGATGTTCGGCTACGCGACCAATGAGACAGAGGACTACATGCCTTACCCGATCAGCCTGGCGCACAAGCTCACCCGCCGCTTAGCCGAAGTCCGCAAAAACGGAACCCTGACGTATCTGCGTCCGGACGGCAAAAGCCAGGTTACGGTCGAATACGACACCGACGGAAAGCCCGTGCACATTGACGCGGTCGTTATTTCCACCCAGCATGACCCCGATGTCACCCAGGAACAGATCCACGAGGATATCCGTAAATACGTAATCGATCCCATCCTGCCTGCCGGACTGGTAGACGAAAAGACAAAATACTTCATCAATCCGACCGGGCGCTTTGTCATCGGCGGGCCGGCCGGCGACACGGGCCTGACCGGCCGCAAGATCATCGTCGATACCTACGGCGGCTATGCCCGTCACGGCGGCGGCGCCTTCTCCGGCAAGGACTGCACAAAAGTAGACCGCTCGGCCGCCTACGCAGCCCGTTACGCGGCCAAAAACATTGTGGCGGCCGGCCTGGCGGACAAATGCGAAATTCAGCTGTCCTACGCAATCGGCGTAGCGCAGCCGACCTCTGTCATGGTAGATACCTTCGGTACCGGCCGCTTGCCGGACGAGCGCTTAACGGAGATCGTCCGCGAGAACTTTGACCTGCGTCCGGCCGGCATCATCAAGATGCTGGATCTGCGCCGCCCGATTTACCGGCAGACCGCCGCCTACGGCCACTTTGGACGTACGGATCTGGATCTGAGCTGGGAGCGTCTTGACAAAGCGGAAGCGCTCAAAAAATATCTGTAACACGCAAAAGAACACCGGGCCGATGCCTCAGGCATCCGGCCCGGCACGGATAAGCGGGATCGAGAGGAAAACGATGAGACAATGCATTGGCATAGACGTTGGCGGGACGACGATCAAATTCGGCCTATTTTACGAAGATGGCCATCTGGTAAAGAAGTGGGAAATCCCCACTAAGACCGAAGGCCGCAAAGAAAAGCTATATGAGGATATCGCGGCCTCGGTGCAACAGGAGCTGGCGGCCGAAAGCCTGACGCCGCAGGAATTAGCCGGCATCGGCGTCGGGATTCCGGGGCCGGTCCTGCCGGACGGCGGGATCAGCGGCCTGGTAAACTTAGGCATCCATGGCTTGAACCTGAATACGGAACTGCCGTCCTATTTAGACGGCGTAAAAGTAAGCGCCGCCAACGACGCCAATGCGGCAGCGCTGGGCGAAATATGGCAGGGCGGCGGCAAGGATTTTCAGAGCATGGTACTTTTGACGCTGGGCACCGGCGTAGGCTGCGGCGTGATTGTAAACGGCCGTCTGATCACCGGGAGCTTTGGCATGGGCGGCGAGCTGGGGCATATTATCATGAATCCCCACGAAACCGAAGCCTGCAACTGCGGCGGTAAAGGATGCCTGGAGCAGTACACGTCGGCAACGGGAATCGCCCGCATGGCGCGCCGGCAGCTGGCCTCGTGCGAAACGCCCAGCAGCCTGCGTGCGTTAAGCGATTTAACCGCCAAGGACGTGCTGGACGCGGCGAAAGCCGGAGACGCATTGGCGGCGGAAACGGTAGACAAGTGCATGCGTTACCTGGGTCTGGCGATGGCATATGTATCGCACATGACCGATCCGGAGTGCTTTGTCATCGGCGGCGGCGTAAGCCGTGCCGGACAATACCTGCTGGATGTGATTCGCCGGCATTATGAGAGCTTTATGCATATCCAAAAACCACAAGCCGAGCTTCGCTTGGCGACGCTCGGCAACGATGCGGGAATTTATGGGGCAGCGCGGTTGATCCTGGAAAAGTAAACCTGCCTGCGCCTGGCGGCGCATCACCAAGACATGAAAGAGGCCGCGGAACCGTCAGTGGAAATCTTCAAAATCGTCGTCCATGTCCGGTTCCATACCCGGCCGCGGTCCGTGGCCGCCGTAGAATTCCTTGCCCGTGATATTCTTGCGGTCGCGGATCTCCTCCACCGCGTCGGACAAAAGCTTTTTGACCTGCATCGGAGACTTGATATTGACCAGCGAAATGTGCCGGTCGTGATCCACCTTTGTGCAGAGCTCAATCGTGCCGGTGCCGAATATCTTTTGGCCCAGAGAACGGGTCAGCTTGATATCGGTAATACGGTACAGAAGCGTTTCGTCAAAAGAAGTGCTGAGCAGTCCCTGCTGAATAAAAAGGCGGTCGTCACGCACCTCATATTTCGTAAAGGAAAAAGGGAACCACATAAAATGCTTGCGGTCCTTCCAGAGTGTTTCGGACGTTCTGGTATCGGCCATGTTAAAACTCCCCCTTTATTTTTATTGCTATTATAGCTGTTTAGCAAACAAACTGCAAGCGTTTTTGCAGGAAAGAAACAGCGCCGGGGAAAGAAATCATGCAAAAGCAAAAAGAAGCCGCCGACCCCTGCGGTAAGCAAACGGGCGGCAGCCTCTTTTTGAATGATGATATGAGGGAAAGACTTCATATGAGACAAAAAAGGGGTCTTTGAAAAATCAAAGCCCCCTTTGTCTGCACACATCTATTATACAAGCTTTTTTTTGCTTGTCAACTTCTTTAGAAAAATTTCCGGCAAAACGCAACACTTCAGTACCTTTTGGACAAACCTGTCACCTTACCTCCCGCAAAACAGTACTTATAAAAAGCCGCAAAGTATGATATGATAGACGATAAGAAAACACACGCAACGAATTTGCGGGAGGAGGACAATATGAACCAAGAATGGTCATTGGACAAATTGTATAAAGGATACGACGATCCGGCGTTTATCCGCGATATGGAAGAGCTGCCAAAGCGGATAAACGCATTTCAGGAGCTGGCGGCTGCCCTGGGACAGGGAGATCCCAAGGAGCAGCTGATTGCCATGCTGAAGGCACAGGAGGAATTAACGCTGTTTCGCAACCGCTTGTTTTTGTTTTTAGATTTAAAGAACGCGGCCGATTCCTCGGATGAGCAGGCAGTGGCCGCCCAGGCCAAGACGGCGATGATCAACAGTGCCATTAAGAAAGACATCGCGGCGATGGACAAGTGGATCGGTTCGCTTGCCAATCTGCAGGAGTTAATTGACAGCGATCCCTTTTTGAAAGAATACGAATACAGGCTGCATGAAACGCAGAAAGAGGCCGCCCATCTGCTGAACGACGATGTGGAGGACGTCATTGCCCGCCTGGATGTTTCGGCCGGCTGGTCATGGGGCAATCTGCAGGATCACTTAACGAGCCGCCTGGAAGTGGAGTATGACGGCCAAACGACCAATCTTCCTTCGATCCGCAACATGGCCTACAGCCCTGACGCGACGGTACGCAAGGCCGCCTACGAAGCCGAACTGGCGGCCTATCCTAAGATCGCCGACTCGGTGGCGTTTGCGCTCAACAATATCAAGAGCCAGGTCAATACGATTTGTGAATTGCGCGGCTACGCCTCGCCGCTTGACATGACGCTGGAGGAGTCGCGCATGTCGCGGGCGACGCTGGAGGCAATGCTTACGGCAATCCGGCGCTACCTGCCCAAATTTCACGAATACCTGCGCGCCAAAGCCTCCTATCTTGGGTATGAAAACGGCCTTCCGTGGTACGAGCTTTTCGCGCCGCTCGGAAAGACGCACCGTCGGTTCACGACAGAGGAGGCCAAGGAATATCTGCTGAAGCATTTCCGATCCTTCGCCCCGGATCTGGCGCAGATGGTAGAGGAGGCGTTTGACAATGCCTGGATTGATTTTTATCCCCGCAACGGAAAATCCGGCGGCGCCTTCTGCGCCGGAGCGCCTTTCTTGAAGCAAAGCTTTGTGCTGACAAACTTCGACGGCGCGCTGGGGGACGTGGTGACGCTGGCTCACGAGCTGGGGCACGCGTATCACAATCGGAACCTGGAAGGAAACCGGATTCTGAACACGCATTATTCGATGCCGGTGGCTGAGACGGCTTCGACCTTTAATGAAGCGGTGATTATGAACGCGGCGATCGCCGAGGCGGACGGAAAGGAGCGCATGGCGCTTCTGGAGAACCAGCTGCAGGATTTGACACAGATCATCTGCGATATTTACTCCCGCTATCTGTTTGAAACGGCGGTTTTTGAGGAACGAAAAAGCTCCTTCCTGTTCCCCGAGCGCTTAAATGAGCTGATGCTGAAGGCGCAGAAGGAGGCTTACGGCGACGGCTTGGACGAAGCCTACCTCCATCCTTACATGTGGGTGTGCAAGAGCCACTACTATTCGTCCGACTTAAGCTTCTATAATTTCCCTTATGCCTTTGGCGGTTTGTTTGCCAGAGGGCTGTACGCGAAGTACCAGGAGGAGGGGGCTTCCTTCCTGCCCAAATACCGGGCGCTTTTGAAGGCGACGCCTGTGAGCGATGTGGAGGATGTGGCCGGGATCGCGGGGATTGATCTGACCAGGCCGGAGTTTTGGGAAAAGAGCCTTGCGATGGCCGCGGCCGATATCGATGCCTTTATTGCCATGACAAAAAAAGAAAGCTGAAAGTTGCGGACAGCGGCGCAGCGCAGGGAGAAAGGAAGGGAATGACGTGGAGAGACTGAAACTGGCGGCCGCGGAAAACATGTCGCTTCGGGAAGCCGTCTACCAGACGCTGCGGCGGGCGATCCTTACAAACAAACTTCAGCCCGGGGAGCGGCTGATGGAACTGCGCCTGGCGGACGAGCTGGGAGTCAGCCGCACGCCGGTGCGCGAGGCGATCCATCTTTTGGAAAGAGAATCGTTGGTGGTCCAGGAGCCGCACCGGGGCGTGATCGTAGCGCAGATTACATTAAAGCAGCTGCGCGATGTGCTGGAGCTGCGCAGCATGCTGGAGGAGCTGTCGGTGCGCCTGGCCTGTCTACGGGCGCGGGAAGCCGATTTTGCACGCCTGCAGGAAGCTGCCGGTTGTTTTTCACAGGCGGTGAAGCAGAAGGCGGACGTAACGGAGCTGGCCGGACGGGACGTGGCCTTTCACGATGTGATTTATCATATGACGGAAAACGAAAAGCTCGTGCAGATGGTAGCCAATCTGTGGGAACAGATTTACCGCTATCGGGTGGAGGATTTAAAGGACCCGAAGCGAGGCGAAACGCTGGCGCGGGAGCATCAGGAGCTGGTGGCGGCGCTGCGTGCGCGCGATGAGGCGGCCGCCATGCGCACAGCGCGCCTGCACATAGCCAATCAGGAGCTGGCGATTGCCAAAAGGCTGGAAGGGGAGAAAGAATATGTTGTTTAAAGAGCGGTACCTGGCCGGAGAAATCGAATTTGAGGAAATCGACGTTTACACCAACGAATGGGGCTTCAGCGACACGACGGCTCCTCTGCGGGAATACCTGGGGCTTACGGCAGAGGAGGAGGATACCTGGATCGAGGAGGGCGACGAGGCGCTAAAGGAGCTTTTGGACCGGCAAAAAGACGGAGGGCACTAACGGCCAAAGAGCCAGTCAAACAGGCGCAGGCGGATCTGCGGCCGGCCGGGATCGGCGTTTTGCAGGCGCTCGTAATCTTCGTCGGAGAGGCGCTCCTTTAATTGCTCACGGGAGCTTTCCGGCACGGCGGCAGAGCCTTCTTCGGTGAAGCAAAGCGGCGGATAGAGGACGCACCACCAGTTTTGCCCCTGCGCCTGGCCGATTTCGACGCGCAGGGCGTTATAAACGCCGGCCGGAAAGCAGAGGCCGTCGTAGGTCTTATCCGGAAAACGGCAGAGACCGACCGAGGCCCGCACCGGATAGAGACAGCCGGCGCTTTCCATAACGGAAGCGGCGATTTCTTCCAGCTCATCGCAGTGGGCGGCGGCGAAGCGAGCCGCAGCGTCGGCGTCGGTAAAGGAATCGCTGTAGGAGGCCATATAGGAGATGAGGGCGTCGCGGACAGCGAGCTTCAGGGCCTGATCCTCCTCGGAGTCGCTGTTGGCGATGATATGGAAGCGCAGAACCTCTTCGGCGAGCCGCTCGGCATAGCGCATGCGGGAATAATTTTCCCAGACAACAGAAAAAAAGAAAAGCAGACAGACGGCGGCCAGAACAGAACTGGCCGCTGCCGCTGTCCGCAGGAATTTTTCACGACATAATTTTTTCACGATACAATCCTCGCTTCCATACTTTATTATAAATGGCTGGTATTCGGATTCTTGCCGTTTGTTTGGCTGTTTATACGCAAAGCGCTTGAAGAAAATACAAAAAGCAGATAGAATAAAGCTAGCATATTATCTGGATTCCTTCCAGGCAATATCGGTATGTCGGATTAAGCGGCAGTTTTTTGCAAACGGCAGGACAAATCGAAAGAAAGAGGTTGTACACGGATATGGGAAAAAAACATCTGCTGGTCTTGTTTGGCGGCTGTTCCTCCGAGCATGAGGTTTCATGCCGGTCGGTGGTTACGGTGATTCGGGCGATCAACAGGGAAAGATATGAGTTGCTTTTGGTCGGAATTACAAAGGACGGACATTGGATAAAGACCGATGAGGTGCGCCATATTGAAGAAAACCGCTGGCAGCAGGGAAAGACGTCGGCGCTTTTATCGCCGGAGGCCGGCCGGCGCGGCGTATGGCTGATGGACAAAGACGGGACGGAATTTTGGCCGGTAGACCTGGCCTTCCCGGTGCTGCACGGCGCGGGCGGCGAGGACGGCGCGATCCAGGGGCTGCTTTCACTGGCGCGGATACCCTATGTAGGCTGCGGGATCCTGGCTTCGGCGCTGTCCATGGATAAGCTTTACACAAAACAGATTGTGCAGCGGCTGGGGATCCGCCAGGCGGATTTTACGGTCGTATATCGGGAAGAGCTGAGCGGGGAAGGCGCTGCGCAGCCGGAGACGGAGCGGTCGATACAAGGCCCGGCGGACGGCGCGTTGGAGACGGGCCGGTCGATGCAAGGCCGGTCGATGCAAGGCCGGGCGGACGGCATGTCGGGAGCGATCGCGCGCGTGGAAGAGAAGATTGCGTATCCGATTTTTATAAAACCGTCGAGCTCCGGCTCGTCCTGCGGTGTCAGCAAGGCGGAGAACCGGGAGCAGCTAAAAGCGGGCCTTCTGGAAGCAGCGCGGCACGGCCGGAAGATTCTTGTGGAAGAAAGGATCGTCGGGCGGGAAGTGGAGTGCGCGGTTTTGGGAGGCCGGGACGCGCAGGCTTCGGGCGTGGGCGAGGTTCTGGCCGCGGCCGGCTTCTATGATTATGACGCAAAGTATAATAATCCCCAGTCGCAGACCGTGGCCGACCCGCAGCTGCCGGGCGATGCCACCGAACAGATTCGCCGGGCCGCGGTGGAGATCTTTCGGGCCGTGGACGGCTGGGGCCTGGCGCGGGTGGATTTTTTTGTCGAAGAAAAAAGCGGCGCGGTTGTATTCAATGAGATCAACACCATGCCGGGCTTTACTTCGATCAGCATGTACCCGTTTTTATGGGAAGCGCGGGGGCTGTCCGTCAAAGAATTGGTGGAACGGCTGTTAGAGAACGCCGGAGAGCGGGAGGAGTAAGACAATGGCGGACGGAATGGACAGAAATGCCCCGATCGGGGTATTCGACTCCGGGATCGGCGGTCTGACGGTCGCGCGCGAGATCATGCGGCAGATGCCGGATGAAAATATTGTATATTTCGGCGACACGGCCCGGGTGCCCTATGGAAATAAATCCAAGGCAACCATTCTGCGCTTCTCCAGGCAGATTGTCAGCTTTCTGCGCACAAAGCAGGTCAAGGCCATTGTGATTGCCTGCAATACGGCCAGCGCCCATGCGCTGGAAGCCATTGAGAAAGAGCAGGATATTCCTGTGCTGGGCGTCATTAAAGCCGGCGCCTATACGGCGGCGCGGGCGACGGCGAACGGACGCATCGGAGTGATTGCAACTCGCGGGACAATCGACTCAGGCGTTTATGAGCAGGTGCTGCGAGACTTAAATCCCGGGTTTCAGATTTTCGGCAAAGCCTGCCCCTTGTTCGTACCGTTGGTAGAAGAGGGCCTGACCCATGATTTTATTACCGAGGAAATCGCCAGGCGCTATGTGAAGGATTTGCAGTACAAGGGGATTGACACACTGATCCTGGGCTGTACCCATTATCCTCTGCTGCGCACTCTGCTTCGCAAAGTGATGGGCGAGGAGGTTGCGCTGGTCAATCCGGCCTATGAGACAGCCGTTGAATTGAAGGCGCTTTTGACACAAAAGGGGCTCTGCCATGCGCCGCGGATGTTATCGGGCGCGGAGGAGGGGCTTGGCGCGCCGGCCTCCTATCGTTTCTACGTGAGCGACCTGGCGGCGCAGTTCCAGGAATTCGCCAACTCCATCCTTCCGTATGACGTGGCGGGAACCGAGCAGATCGATATCGAGGAATATGGCGGTTCCCATTGAACCGAGAGGGAAAAGGATATTTGCCGAGGCGAAAAGGAGAGCACGATGGGTTCGCAAAAAGTGACGGTGCAGATAACCGGGACGCAGCGCCTTCTTTCGGAAGGACCGGAGGTGAAAACCGCCGAAACAGAGGGCGGTCGGGGAGAGGAGCCTGAAACAAAGCGCGGCGAGACGGAGCATACACAGCTGACGGCTTCGGGGATTTATTCCTGCCGAAACGGCGTGCATTTTGTCCTCTATGACGAGGACGATGGCGAAGGACATGCGACACGCAGCACGATGAAGATCGCGGAGAATGTTTTTGAGGTCACACGCAAGGGGGCGGGCGGGATGCATATGGTATTCCGGCCGGGGGAGCGGTGGGAGAGCCGGTATGATACGCCCTATGGCCGCATTCCGGTTGTGTTTGACGTGCGGGAGACGGAAATCTGCTTACCTCCGGCGGGCGAACCGGCGACGGACAGGCCTGGGGCGGGTGTGATTCTCCTGGCGCGGGCAGACTATATATTGGAAATTTATGGGGAAGCCGTATTCGAGAATACGCTTGTGGTACGAGTGTGCGGGGGATAGGCGGAGTATTCCGAATACAAGAGATCCATCTTTTTAATAAAGTTGTTCCATTCCGGATTCTGCGCTTTTTCCCTTTTTGTAAGATGATATTGGTATTTGTATAATAAACGCAAGCCTTTATTATCGTATGTACCCATCTTATAGAGATAAAAAATTATATCAAACATTTCCAGTAGTCTCATATGCTGCAGACCGGTCCCCAAGTCCTCAGCTTTGCGAATTAACTGTATGGGGAGATTGTCATTGGAGGC
>CANSWW010000064.1 GCA_947650845.1 uncultured Lachnospiraceae bacterium | reverse complement strand
AAGAATGCTAGATGCCAGCAATTTGTATAATATGTGACTGTAAAAAGCTTGACTACAGAAGCATGTGAGCATAGAATGACTAAATGATTTCTAAATATATAAAGTTATTACTTTGATAGAATCATGGGACACAAGAAAAAGGAATATCGATAATGAATTGTCCTTTTGTGTCATTTTAGGTATGTTAGCTTTAAGCTGATGTATACGTCATATTTGTGCATTAACCACGACACCCTTCAAAGCGCCCTTCCCCTGGCCGTCACAGGCCTGGCCATAACGAACCCGAGCTTCCTCCCAAGGCATCGTCACTCACGGCAACAGCCGCGGAGCGCGACAAACGGAGGAAGCGTGGCGTTTTCGCGATTCAGTCGTGGAAGCAGGACAGTTACAGCCAGCTCCCTGTGCCGTCCCCGGCAGGGCTCTTGGCGGACGCCGGTACTTAGTGAGCGGGAGCGCAGCGAGCGCGAACTTAGCACCGCTGCGTCCGCCACGAAGCGAGAGCGGGCCCGGACGGGGACGGCACAGGGGGCTGGCGTGCCTTCTGCCTTCCCCCACCCTACCCCCGAAAACGCCCCCTTACCCCCACCCCATAGAAAGCCGGTACCTCATGGAAACCTCCAAAGCTCCCCCTACGAAAACAAGCCCCCGCTGGGTCATTTTCACGATCACCACGATCACCCTCATCCTTGCCATCCTCGTCGCCGCCATCCCGAGCGCCCTTTTCATCATGCGCCGGGCCGACGCCCAGGTTGTACTTGGCAACGCCAAATCCCTGCGTCTTGCCCTGCAAGTAGCCGCAACCGAATGCTACGCCTCGGGCGAACCGTTCTGCGACGCATCCCAGGAGGGCGGCGTGACGGAAACCGTTTGGACAAGGGTAATCACCGACAGCAAAATACCAGGGGATTTTTGGGTTTTGCAGACAGACGAGGGCGGCTATGAGGTCATGCGCTTCCTCTACCAAGAAGGCGATTTCACCGTCATGTACTGCAAAGAACCTCTCACCTACGAAGTATACTATCAAGAATCCTACCTCCGCACACATTACCCCGTGCAAAAGGAGGCTTCTCCATGATCGCGCTTATAAACGGACTCCTGGCACTTTTGCGTTTTGCAATCGGCGCCTGCGTGTTCAGCTTCATTAACGTAGTAATCTGCCGCCTGCCGCACGGAGAAAGCGTGGTGCGGGGACGGAGCCATTGTCCGGCCTGCGGGCGGACTTTGACAGCGCGGGAGCTGATCCCGTGCGTGAGCTTTTTGATACAAAAAGGAAAATGCTCCGGCTGCGGCAGCCGGATTTCGGGCCGCTATCTGCTCGGAGAATGTATCGGCGGCCTGGCCTTCCTTGGCTGCGGCGCCTGGTTTGGTTACGGCGAGTGGGGGCTCTTGTCCCTGCGCGGGCTGCTGGCCTTCGCTTACCTGGCAATTCTAATGGCGGTGGCCGGAATTGATTGGGATACAAGGATCATTTATGATCGTTTTCATATAGCAATCCTGCTGCTGGGAGCGGCCGCACTGTGGCTGTTTCCGGAACACGGGTTTTTCGACCGGCTCATAGGGGCCGGGGCGGTCGCGCTGCCGATGCTTGGCCTGGCATTGTGTGTGGAGGGCGCATTTGGCGGCGGCGACATCAAGCTGATGGCGGCAAGCGGCTTTTTGCTGGGCTGGAAGGCCATCGTAGTGGCAATGTTTTTGGGCCTGGTAAGCGGCGGAACCTATTGCCTGTGGATGCTGGCGAGGAAGCGTCTGTCGAGAAAAGACCGTTTTGCCTTCGGTCCCTTTTTGGCAGTAGGACTGGCGGCGGCTCTCTTTTGGGGCGATGCGATCGCAAAGTGGTATCTGTCGATTCTGCAATAAAGGAAACATAAGGAGGGGATTCCGATGGCGAATTACCGTTATACGGCAAAGAGTATGGACGGCAAGACCGTGCGCGGTACGATGGAGGCGGCGGGGGAAGCCGTCTTAGGGCAGCAGCTGAAAGAACAGGGGCTGTACTTAATCCGGGCAAAGGACGCGGCCGCGGCGAAGAAAAATAAGAAGCTGAGTTCCGCCCAGCTGTCGGAATTGTGCCGGGAATTATCGACGCTTTTGTCGTCGGGCGTAAGCATCGTGCGGGCGCTGGAAATTGTAGCGGAGGAGGAAGGGCTGTCGTCGTCGCAGCGCGCGCTGTACCGGGACATTTTGGCGGACTTAAAAAAGGGCGTCGGCCTGGCGGAGGCAATGGAGGAGAGAGGCTGCTTTCCGGAGCTGATGCTGGGGATGGTCCGTTCGGGCGAGGGCAGCGGCAATATTGACGCGGTGCTGCGGCGCCTTAGTCTGCATTACGAGCGGGAAAACCGGCTGCGGGAGCAGGTGAAATCGGCGATGACCTATCCGGTCGTGCTTTTGTGCATGAGCATCGCGGTGGTGATTTTGATCGTGACGTTTATTCTGCCGCAGTTTGACGAGCTGTTTTCGCAGATGGAGAGCTTGCCGGGTGTGACGGTATTTTTGATGGGGGCCTCGGATTTTTTGGTAGGTCAGTGGTACGTGGCGTTGTTTGTTGTCTTTTTGCTGGCAGTGATTGTGCGGATTGTATGTAAGATTCGCAGGGTGCGGCGCGCCATGGATTACTGCAAGGTTCATATGCCGGTAGCCGGCAAGCTGAATAAGGTGATTTATACGGCTCGTTTTTCGCGGACATTGAGCAGTTTGTACGCAAGCGGGATGCCGATTGTCTCGGCGCTGCAGACGGCGGCGGGGACGATTGGCAATGTATATGTGGAGGAACAGTTTGATAAAGTGGTGTCACAGGTGCGAAGCGGTATCCCTCTGTCGGAAGCGCTGAGGGAGGTGGACGGGTTTTTGCGAAAGCTGTCGAGCACGATCCTGGTCGGAGAAGAGAGCGGACGGCTGGATGCCATGCTGGATTCGATTGCCATGACGATGGAGGAGGAGGCCGAGGCGGCGACCAAACGGCTGGTGACAATGCTGGAGCCGGTGCTGATCTGCGTGATGGCGCTGGCGGTGGGCTTTATTATTGTAGCAATTATGCTTCCGATTTATGAGTCCTACAGTGCGATTGAAGGAGCGGCGTAGAAAGAGCAAATGCGAGGAGAGACGAAATGAGCCAGACAGTCATAATATTTCAGGAGGATTGCCTGCTAGCGGCGGCGGGCCAGGAGGGGAGAGCTCCGTCTTTGGCGCGGGTGAAGCGGATCGGGCTTGCGGGGCCGGGGGATTCCTTTGCGCGGTGGCAGCAGGCGCTTGCCCGGCTGCGGGAGGAATGGGATTTGAAGGAGGCGCGGTTTGTGCTGCCGGCGGAGCTGTCGGCGGTGCGCGTGCTGACGCTTCCCTACGGCAAGGGACGGCAGCTGGTGGAAATGGCCGGGCGGGAGGTGTCGGAGAGTTTTCGCAATGTGGTGGCGGATTATTCGGTTGTGTTTGCCGAGAAGAAGGGCAGTATGGATCTCTGCGCGGGCGGCGTGGACAGCGGGAATCTGGAGCGGTTTGCCGGGCTGTGCGAGGAGGCGGGGATTTCGGTAGAGGGTATGACGGTTCCCATGGAGGGCTATCTGCGGATTTTGAAGCAGACCGAAGGGTTTTCCAAGGGGACGGCGATCCACCTGTTTTTTGAAGGGGAGAATATGACCAGCGTGCTGTGCCAGAAGGGGCGTTATCTGTACTCCAGCCGCAGCCGCTTATTCAGCGAGCCGGGGACACTTGACTTTGGAACGGAGATCGTGCGTGCGGTTTCCGGCATTTTACAGTTCTACGCGGGCGGCAAGCGGGGAGAGGCGATTACGGAGGTGCGCTACGCCGGCTGTGCGTCTGCTGATTTTGAGGCCGGCGTGGAGGGGCTTCACGGCCTGGGCCTGCAGGTGCGGCCGATGCCGGTGCCGGCGGGGATTTCGGTTCCGTCGGGCGAAAAGGCGGCGGACTGGCTGGCCTGCCTGGGCGCTTTGGCGCAGGGGAGCCGCCGGGAGCGGCGGATTGATTTGTATAAGGTCTGGCGGGAGACGCGGCAGGAGGAGAGAACGACGAAGGGCCTTGTCCGGCATCTGGCGTTGCCGTTGATTCTGTCAGCCGTGTGCCTGGTACCGATCCTGGCGGTGACGATTTTGAATGTGTATAAGAGTGGGGAAATAGACGAAAAGCAGGCCTGGCTGGAAAATCCTTCCGTCGAGGAAAAATATGGCCGCTGGCAGGAGCTGTCGGCGCGGCTGTCGGCGATTGACAGCGCGATTGCGGCGGTGGAACAGGCGGATGAGAATTTGTCGGTGTATCCGGAATTTACGAGCGATGTGCTGCGCTGGATCGAGAGCGTGGGCGGCCGCGGTGTCGAGCTCAGTGTGCGGGGCTATAATGCGGAGACGGGCGTTTTGACGTTTGAGGCCAGCAGCCGGGCGGTAATTGATATTCCCGATTATATTTTGAAGCTGCAGGAGACGGGGCTGTTTTATTCGGTGGATTATACGGGGTACGCCTTTGAAAACGAGTGGTATACGTTGTCGCTTTCCTGTACGATGCAGGGAAAGGTGTCACAGGAGGTACAGAGGGGAGGGGCACAGTGAGACTGGAGCTGACAGAGAGGGATATATGGCTGCTGAAGGTGGCGTTCAGCGTTTTGGCAGTGTTTTTGCTAGTGCGATTTGGGCTAATGCCGGGGATTGCACGTTATCAGGAGCTTTCGATCGAGAACGAGCTGCTGGCGGATACGGTTGCAGAGCGGACGGCGTGTATAGAGGCGGTTCCGGTTCTGGAAAAATCGGTACAGGAGCGGCAGGCCGCGCTTTTGGAGGTGTCCAAGACATATTATGAGCGGTTGGAAAACCGTGAGATTGATGAGCTTTTGACGGGTACGGCCGTAAATTTGGGACTGTTTCCGGTATCCTTGTCGATTAGTGAGGTGATGCCCGGCGTTCCGGAGGCTTACCGCTACGCAACGGCGGCGCAGGGAGAAGCTGTGGTTTCGCAGGAGTATATGGGTACGGCAGTCGCCAGCATGGTGCTGCGCGGGGAGGAGGCCGCGGTATTTGCTTTTATCGATGAGATCGAGGAGAATTATCCGGCGGTGCAGGTACGAAGCGTGCGGCTGGAGAATCAGGCGTATCTGGATGTGAACGGCAATACGGTGGAGCAGATGAACGCGAGTTTTTCGCTGGCTGTTTATATGTGCGATCCGGGTGTGACAAAGTGAAGGAGGACGAAGCGTGGCGGCAAACTTGAGGATTGGGGAAATTCTGACGGAAAAGGGCTATATCAACGCGGGCCAGATGGAGGAAGCGCTTGCGTATCAGCGGGAACACCGGGACATGCGTGTGGGCCAGATTTTGATTGAGCTGCAGTTCGTGACGGAGAAGCAGGTGCTGGAGGCGCTTGCAAGCCGTCTGGATCTGGAGATCATTGATGTAGCGTCTCAGCATGTGGAGCTGGAAGCCGTGGCGATGGTAGACAAGGAGCTGGCGCAGAAAAATTTGTTTTTGCCGCTTTCGGTGAAGAACCGCACGATGGTATTGGTGACGAACGATCCGTTGAATTATTTCGCTCTGGAGGAGGTGCGCCAGCAGACGGGGTGTTATCTGGATATCCGGCTGAGTGAGGAGCGGCCGCTTAAGCAGGCGATTTCGTATTATTTTGCGGAGGTCGGCGCTTGGCAGGCGGCGAGCGAGGCAAACGCGGATTTCGGCGGCGAGGAGCTGCCGGATCTGGATTTGGAGGCGTTTGAAAACGTGGAGGAGGAAGCGCCGATCATCCATCTGCTGAACAGCTTGGTGGAGCGGGCGATTAAGAGCAATGCCAGTGATATCCACATCGAGCCGTTTGACCGTGAGACAAAGGTGCGCATGCGGATCGACGGCGTGATTATGGAGTATGTGTCGCTGCAGCGTAACGTGCATCTGCCGCTGATTGCGCGCATTAAGATTATGGCGGGCTTAGATATCGCGGAGCGGCGGATTCCGCAGGACGGACATTTTCGGGTGCATACGGAGAGCGGGTATGTGAATGTGCGTGTTTCGGTGATGCCGACGGTGTTTGGCGAGAAGGCGGTGCTGCGGCTTTTGACGTCGTCGGGGCAGCTGGATTATGCGGATCAGTTCGGGATGGATACGGAGAGCTATCGGCGGTTTTTGCCGCTCTTGAACAGCAATAATGGGATTATTTATATTACGGGGCCTACAGGGAGCGGCAAGTCAACGACCTTGTACATGATTTTGGAGTATTTATCGGGGCGGATGCTGAATATTTCGACGATCGAGGACCCGGTGGAGAAGAATGTGCCGGGGGTGAATCAGACGCAGGTGAACCCGGTGGCGGGCCTGACGTTTGAGACGGGCCTGCGGGCGCTTCTGCGCCAGGATCCGGATATTATTATGGTCGGGGAGACGCGCGACGGGGAGACGGCGAAGATTTCGGTGCGCGCGGCGATTACCGGCCATGTCGTGCTGAGTACGCTGCACACGAACGACGCGGCGTCGAGCATCGTGCGTCTGGAGGATATGGGCGTGGAGACGTATCTGGTGGCGAATTCTCTGGTGGGGCTGGTGGCTCAGCGATTGATGCGCAAGGTGTGCCCGCACTGCGCGCAGGAGATGGAGACGACGGCTCAGGAGAGGGTTTTGCTGGGCGAGGAGGTGAAAACAATCCGCCGGGGGCGCGGGTGTAATCAGTGCAGCAATACCGGATATCGCGGCCGGATCGCGATCCATGAGATTCTGGCGGTGGACGCGCCGCTGCGCCGCATGATTAGCAGTCATGCGTCTACGGAAGAGGTGCTTACGTATGCCAGGGAGCGCCAAGGAATGCGGACGTTGCGGGAGAATGGGCTGGAGCTGGTGAAGAAGGGGGTTACGACACCGGAGGAGCTGTTGAAGATTGCGTATGAGTAGAGGGGGCTCGAAAGAAGGGGGCTTTGGGGACGGATTGAAAAAACGGGGAGAGGCGGGAAAAGCCTCTCCTTGCATTAGTCATGCTTTGGGTATGGAATGAGAGGAAATGGATGTGTTACCGAGCTGCCGAAAACCGCTTTATGTAGTCTTTCGCCTGCTCTTTGGTCAATGAAAATCTTTTTTGTAGCTTTTCGATAATGCGTTCCGGCGAAATGCCCTCTTCTTCGTAATCTAAAATCAAGGCCTGGATGCCCAACTGGATGCCCAACTGAGTGCCAAGTTCAATGCCATCCTCTAAAATGTTTAGCGATAAATTACACATGGTCTGCATCCTCCCTTCCGGTTCGGTTGTCATTATCATGTCACATTCTTCTGTTAGAATCCGTTTCTTCTCTTCCATACCCATGCCGGAAAGAAGCCTGGCCAAATAAAATAAATGGGTGAGAGTCTATTCCGCTTTTTCAAGCTCTTCTTTGGTATAACCGTACGAGAGGATTTGTTGTCTGGAGGCGCCGGCTTTAAGCATTCTTACAATGGCATTTTGGCGCTCTTTATTTATCCCCAAGTCGACCCCCTGCTGAATGCCCTCTTCTAAAATATTTTCCGACAAATTACACATGGTCTGCATCCTCCCTTCCGGTTCGGTTGTCATTATCATGCCATATTCTTCTGTTAGAATCTGTTTCTTCTATAAAGCGGATAGCGCTGCCGAAAACCGCTTTATGTACTCTTTTGCTTGCTCTTCGGTCAATGAAAATCCTTTTTGCAGCTTTTCGATAATGCGTTCCGGCAAAATGCCTTCTTCTTCGTAATCTAAAATCAAGGCTTTGATGCCCTGTTCAATGCCTTGTTCAATGCCCTGTTCAATGCCCTGTTCAATGCCCTGTTCAATGCCCTGCCGGATGCCCAGCTCGATGCCCTCTTCTAAAATATTTTCCGATAAGTTACACATGGTCTGCATCCTCCCTTCCAGTTCGGTTGTCATTATCATGCCATATTCTTCTGTTAGAATCCGTTTTTTCTCTTCCACATCCATGCCGGAAAGGAGCCGTTCGAGCATGGAGATTAGTATATGACGGGAGCTTCGTTCCGTGTTCCTGCTTCGAATATGGATTATGATTGCGCGCATGAGATCTATGCTACAGGCAGACTGGATTTTTCCGAAAACAGTCTTACGATCCAGAAAGATTTCTTCAATAGAGTCGCCGTCCTCCCGGCTGTCCATACAGATCCAGATGCTACGTACGCGTTTCAGGCTGTCATAATCGCTGTGGAAAAATTCGGTCTGCTTTTGCGCGGAGAGCATCCTGGCCAGGTAGAAAAGAATGCGATTCTCAAGATGGTATCCGAGCGTTCCAGGATCGGAGGACCGCTGCGCCTCGAGGTTAATCAAAAACTTTATCTCGGCCTGTCTGTGGATTGCCGTAAAGCGGATGTCATAAAAGATTTTTCCTTCTCCGGGGATATTGTCCTCCGTATTCCTGCCCTGTATGCGCCCCGTATTGGACAGGCCGGCGTCTACAGGCCTTGTCCCGATTTCGATATCTTCGCCGATGCTAGCGGCGACTTCTTTCAGCGGCATATCGTAAAATTCCCGAATTGAGTATTTTAGAATCCTCGCCAGTATCTGTTTGTCTGCCAGCAGGAATTTTACGTTCGTATCATAGGGAGTGAGTCGTTTTGCTGCCTCGAGGGCCAGGGAAAGGTTTGTTCCGGCCGGAGAGGACTTTTTTGTGCTTCTTTCTTTGCGGGTGTAATCTTGCCGTGCTGCCCTTGCGCGATTTGATTTTTGAGCCATAGGCCGTATTTCTCCTTGTATTTTACTACACGTACCGGGAACTTGTAAACAGTGGCATGAAAGAAAAAAGAAGGAAAGATCATACCGCTGTCCTCTGAATGAGTGAGATGAGCTCCTGCGTTTGACTTGTGTATATGTATTGTAACATATTTTGTGCATAGATACAAGGAAAAAATGATTGAAATGTGTGCGCCTTCCGGGTATACTCATAAGAAGGGCAGAAATTTTATGCACCGAATATAATCAGGTCACAGCGTTAGCGTTACCCCTGCCAATCAGGGGGCTTATAAAATTGTATTGGAAATTAAAAATATCGGGATGCGGAAAGCGCTATTTGATGTCGCTTCTGTGGGGGATTCAGAATTTCGGAATGGCGGCGCTTTTGGGTAACATAGAAATGCAGGTGTTGAAGGAAGAGCTGCAGATTGTGCTGGATCGTGGGCTAAAGAGAACAAAAGATCGATTGGTAGAATTAAGAAAAATGCCGGATTGGTTTTTGGTGTGCATACTATTTTCGCTTATAACAAATATTATGGCGATCGATGTAAGCGATATGAATTACAGCACCTATCTTCCGGCGTCCAGGAGGGTCAAAACAGGGCGTCCCATAGTCACAATGGAAAAGACCCGAAGGGGCTCTTGGTCGGAGAATTAACGTACAACTGCCCAGCTTAAAGAATGCGAGGATATGCACCCATGAAATATGCCGGCGTCATAGTTGACATCTCAGGCGGAAAACTGGATCGGGTATTTACCTACCGCATCCCGGCGTCGCTGGCGGGCCAGGTTCATATAGGCGTGCAGGTCGAGGTTCCGTTCGGCCCGGGGAACCGGCGTGTAAGCGCCTATGTCGTCGAGCTGTCGGATACCTGCGCCTATGATGATTCCCAGATAAAAGAGCTTTTCGGCATCGATCAAAAAGGCGTCGCCGTAGAGAGCGAGCTGATCCGGCTGGCGGCCTGGATGAAGGAGGAGTACGGCTCCTCGATGCTGCAGGCCTTAAAAACCGTGCTGCCGGTGCGAAAGAGCGTAGCGCCGGTGCGAAAGCGCCAGGTGCGCTGGGCGCTGCCGGAGGAGGAGCGCGCGGCGTTTCTGCGTAGTCTGACCAAGCGGCAGGCGGCCCGGCTTCGGCTCTTGACAGCCTTAACGGAGGAAGGGGCGCTTCCCTACGAGACGGTTACGCAAAAGCTCCATGTCGGCGCATCGACGCTGCGTACCCTGCAGGAAAAAGGCGTGATCCGCGTGGAGGAAGAAAACCCGTACCGCAACCCGATCGCGGACAATGTAGGGCGCGACCAGGCGGCGATCCTCAACGCGGAGCAGCGCTACATAGCGGATGCGGTCTGTGCGGACGATCAAAACGGGGTTCATGGAACATACCTGATCCATGGCGTGACCGGAAGCGGCAAAACCGAGGTATATATGGCTCTGATTGCCCATATGCTGGCTACAGGACGACAGACGATTGTGCTGATTCCGGAGATTGCTCTGACTTATCAGACGGTAATGCGATTTTATCGCCGGTTTGGAGACCAGGTTTCGATCCTTAATTCGCGCATGTCGGCCGGAGAGAGGTACGATCAGTTTGTGCGGGCCAAAAAGGGTGAAATCCGCGTCATGGTGGGGCCGCGCTCGGCGTTGTTCACACCTTTTACACATTTAGGGCTTATTATAGTGGACGAAGAACATGAAACGTCTTATAAAAGCGAGACAAGCCCCCGCTACCATGCGATCGGAGTGGCACGCCGGCGGGCGGCTCTGGCGCGCGCCAGCGTCGTCCTGGGTTCGGCGACCCCTTCGGTGGAATCGTATTATCGCTGTCAGACCGGAGAATACAGGCTTTTTACGTTAAAGCATCGAGCGGTCCGGGAGGCGGCGCTGCCGACGGTGGAAATCGTCGATCTGCGAAAGGAGCTGGAGGCCGGCAACAAATCGATTCTCAGCCGCTGTCTGGCGGAACGGATCGACGAGCGTCTGGCACGAGGGGAGCAGAGTATTCTGTTTTTGAACCGGCGGGGGTTTTCGGGCTTTATTTCCTGCCGTTCCTGCGGTAAGGCGATGAAATGCCCGCACTGCGACGTATCTCTTACCTTACATCGCGGCGGTCGGCTGATCTGCCATTACTGCGGCTATGAGGAGGCGGCTCCCCAGGCTTGCCCGTCCTGCGGCTCCCGCTATATCGCGGGCTTTGGGATCGGCACGCAGAAGGTGGAGGCCCTGGTGGCAAGGCAGTTCCCCGGGGCGCGGATTTTGCGGATGGACGCGGATACGACGGCGGCGAAGGGCGGACATGAGGCAATCCTCTCCGCTTTTGCGGATGAAAGGGCCGATATCCTGATCGGTACGCAGATGATCGTAAAGGGCCATGATTTCCCCAAGGTGACCTTAGTGGGAGTGCTGGCGGCCGATTTGTCCCTGCATGGCTCCTACTATGAGGCGTCGGAGCGCACATTTCAGCTGCTGACCCAGGCGGCCGGGCGGGCCGGCCGGGGCCGTTTGCCGGGACAGGTGGTAATCCAGACCTACAGTCCGGAGCATTACAGTATCCGCCTGGCCGCCGATCAGGATTACGAGGGATTTTATGAAGAAGAGCTTCCGTATCGGCAGATGCTTCATTACCCGCCGGTATACGCGATGATGACGATTCTGTTCGCCTCCCGGGATGAGACGGCGGCCGAGCGGGCGGCGCGGACGGCGGAAGCGCTGGTGGACCGTTATATCGGGCGCTGGAAAGAAACGGCGGCGGTTTTAGACCGGGCGCGGGAGCCGGAACTGATCGGTCCCTGTGACGCGCCGGTTTCCAAAATCAGTGATATTTATCGCAAAACTTTGTATATTAAGCATGTAGACCGGCGGGTGCTGGTTACAATAAAGAACGGGCTGGAAAGCCTGTCGCCTTGGAAATCAGAGCGGACAGAGGTAGCTGTCCAGTATGATATCAGCGGATAAGAGAAAAAGGAATGAGGAGGAAAAGGAAATGAGCTTGCGGACCATACGCCTGGAGGGCGACGAGATCCTGCGCAAGAAGAGTAAGGAGGTAACGGTAATGACGCCCCGGCTGAGAAAGCTGGTAGACGATATGCTGGATACGATGTACGAATACGGCGGAGTGGGCCTGGCCGCGCCGCAGGTGGGCATCCTCAAACAGATCGTGGTGATCGACATCGGGGAAGGGCCTTATGTATTGATTAACCCGAAGATCCTGTCTCAGTCCGGCACGCAGACCGGTATGGAGGGGTGCCTGAGCATTCCCGGCAAGTCGGGTCAGGTGACCAGGCCGAACGAGGTGACGGTCCGGGCCTTTAATGAAAATATGGAAGAATTTACCCTCACCGGCACCGAGCTTTTGGCAAGGGCGATCTGCCACGAGTGCGAGCATCTGGAGGGCGGCCTTTACATCGACGTGGTGGAAGGCGAGCTGGTAGAGGACGACGACGATTACGAGGAGGAATAAGATGCGTATTCTCTTTATGGGGACGCCGGAGTTTTCCGTGCCGACGCTGGAATGTCTGTACCGGGCCGGTCATGAGGTGATCGGCGTTGTGACGCAGCCCGACAAGCCGCGGGGGCGCGGGGGCGCGGTTTCGTTTACGCCGGTGAAGGAAAAGGCGCTTGAGCTGGGACTGCCGGTGTATCAGCCTAAGCGGGTGCGGGCGCCGGAGTTTTTGGAAACGGTGCGGAAGCTTGCGCCGGAGGCGATCGTGGTAATCGCGTTCGGGCAGATTCTCCCGCAGGCATTGTTAGATATTCCACGCTACGGCTGTATCAATATCCATGCGTCCCTTCTTCCGCGCTACCGGGGGGCAGCCCCGATCCAGTGGGCGGTTTTAAACGGGGAAAAGGAAAGTGGCATTACGATTATGCAGATGGATGCCGGCCTGGACACCGGGGATATGCTGAAAAAGCAGACAATTCTCTTAGCGCCGGAGGAGACGGGCGGAAGCCTCCATGATAAGCTGATGATGGCCGGCGGGCCGCTTTTACTGGAGACGTTAAAGGAGCTCGAGGAGGGGACCGCGACGCCTGTGCCGCAGACCGGGGAGAGCTGCTACGCCTCCATGCTTGACAAAGCGATGGGCGACATTGACTGGAGCCGGGATGCGGCGGCGATTGAACGGCTGGTGCGGGGATTGAGCCCCTGGCCCTCGGCCTATACCCATTGGAAGGGAAAGACGTTGAAGCTGTGGCGGG
>CANSWW010000063.1 GCA_947650845.1 uncultured Lachnospiraceae bacterium | reverse complement strand
TAATCGGAACTCCTTGACGCGCCCCTGCTCTCCTGGGTATAATATTAAAAAAGAGATGGGAGGTGCCCGCCATGAGATGCCCCTTTTGCGCGGAAGAAAATACCCGGGTCGTAGATTCCCGCCCGGCGGAGGATGGCAGCTCCATCCGCCGCCGCCGCCAATGCGACGCCTGCCGCCGGCGTTTTACGACCTACGAAAAGGTCGAGACGATTCCGCTCCTGGTCGTAAAAAAAGATGAAAGCCGCGTCCCCTACGAACGCTCCAAGATCGAATCCGGCGTCGTGCGCGCCTGCCATAAGAGGCCGGTATCCAGCGCCCAGATCGAAAAGCTGATCGACGAAGTCGAGACATCCCTTTTCAATTCCGGCGTCACGGAGGTCAAGACCACCTTCATCGGCGAGCTGGTGATGGAACGCCTCAAATGCCTGGACCAGGTTGCCTATGTGCGCTTTGCCTCTGTCTACCGCGAATTTAAAGACGTCCGCACGTTTATGGAGGAGCTTCGGAAATTGTCGGGAGAAGCGGGCCATGCTTGAAACCTTCTACCCAAACCGCCGCGAAGCGACCTCCTGGGGGATCGACTATGAGGCTCTGTCGGCCCGGGGCTTTCGCGGCGTCATCTTTGATATTGACAACACGCTCTCCGTACATGGCGGCCCGCCGCCGGCAGAGACGCTTCGGCTTTTTGCGCGTCTGCGCACGCTTGGCCTCTCGGCCTGCCTGCTATCAAATAATAAAGAACCTCGGGTTAGGCCCTTTGCCGAGGCGGTGGGCGTTCCCTATATCGCCAAGGCCGGCAAGCCCTCGCTAAAAGGGTATCGGCAGGCGATGGCGCTCATGGGCACGGACAAAGAAAGTACCGTGTTCGTCGGCGACCAGCTCTTTACCGATGTCTACGGCGCCCGCCGCGCCGGACTCTACAGTATCCTCGTAGAGCCGATTGATCCCCATGAAGAAATCCAGATTGTCTTAAAGCGTTACCTGGAAAAAATCGTGCTCTTTTTCTATGAAAGGCGTCCGCAGCAATAAAATTTGCCACGCAAATAAAAAAAGGTTGATAAAAGATTCATTTTAGTATAGAATGGCAACAGAGAAGAGAATCAAACCAACATAAGGAGGAACCTGTTCATGGTATCAGCTGGTGAATTTAGAAACGGCGTTACGATTGAAATTGAAGGGAACATTTTTCAGATTATCGAGTTTCAGCATGTAAAACCGGGCAAAGGCGCAGCGTTTGTCAGAACAAAATTAAAAAATATTATCAGCGGCGGCGTAGTGGAAAAAACCTTCCGCCCGACCGAGAAGTTTGAGAACGCCCATATCGACCGCGTGGACATGCAGTACCTGTATTCCGACGGCGATTTGTACTACTTTATGGATGTCAACACCTACGACCAGATTGCGCTCAATCAGGACCAGATCGGCGACACACTGAAGTTTGTCAAAGAGAATGAGATGGTGAAGATCTGCTCGCACAAGGGCAACGTGTTCGCGATCGAGCCGCCCCTGTTCGTGGAACTGGAGATCACCGAGACCGAGCCCGGCTTCAAGGGCGATACGGCGACCGGCGCGACGAAGCCGGCCACGGTGGAGACCGGGGCTACTGTGTATGTGCCTCTGTTCGTAGACCAGGGCGATAAGATCAAGATCGATACCCGCACCGGCGAGTATCTGTCCCGCGTCTAAGACAGGAGCCGGGGTGCGCCCCGAACCAGGCTGCTTCGAGGAAAACGGGCAAGCAGACAGCCGGGCGAGTACCCTATGAGACATGCAAGAACAATGCCAGGGAGGAATATCTTCCCCGGCATTTGTTTCTATACGGCGGGAATTGCCTGCCGTAAGCCTGAGAGCCTGCTCTTGCGAGCCGGGCTTTTACAAAGAGTACGAGGAGAGATTTTATATGAAAAAAATATTAGACGCCCTCTCAGAACTGGTAGGAGAAGCATTCGCCGCCTGCGGCTACGATGCCTCCTATGGCAAGGTAACCGTATCAAACCGTCCCGATTTATGCGAATTCCAATGCAACGGCGCGATGGCCGGGGCGAAGGCGTACAAAAAGGCGCCGTTTAAGATTGCCGGCGAAGTGGCAGAGCAGCTGCAGACCCGGCGCGGGTCCGTGTGGCGGGAAGCCGCCGCCGTCCCTCCCGGCTTTATCAACCTGACGCTGCATGAGGATTTCCTCGCCGCCTGGCTGACGGGGGCCGCCGGGGATGAAAAACTGGGCTGCCCCCGCTCCCATGTCTCCCAGAATATCCTCGTCGATTACGGCGGCCCCAACGTAGCCAAGCCCTTGCATATCGGCCACCTGCGCAGCGCCATCATTGGCGAAAGCGTCAAGCGCATCTGCCGCTTCATGGGCAACCGTGTAATCGGCGACGTCCATCTGGGCGACTGGGGGCTGCAGATGGGCCTGATTATGCAGGAATTAAAGGAACGCAAGCCCGACCTTCCCTATTTCGATCCCAACTACCGCGGCGAGTACCCGCAGGAAGCCCCCTTTACGATCAATGAGCTGGAGCAGATTTATCCGGCGGCCAGCGAGAAGTCGAAGAAGGATGAGGACTTCAGCCGGCGGGCGCATGATACGACGTTCGCGTTTCAGAAGGGCGATCCGGGGCTGCAGGCGCTGTGGCATCATATTGTAAATGTGTCGGTGCGCGACCTGAAGGAGAATTATCGCAAGCTGAATGTCGATTTTGACCTCTGGTACGGCGAGAGCGATGCCCAGCCCTTCATCCCGGCGATGGTCGAAAAGATGAAAGCAGACGGCTACGCCCACGAAAGCCAGGGCGCGCTGGTCGTAGAGGTCGCCGAAGAGGGCGACACGAAGGAAATTCCCCCCTGCATCCTCGTAAAATCCGACGGCGCGACCCTCTACTCGACGACGGACCTGGCGACGATCGTGCAGCGCATGGAGGAGGACAGCCTGGATCAGATTATCTACCTGGCGGACAAGCGCCAGGAGATGCATTTCACACAGGTGTTCCGCTGCAGCCGTAAGACCGGCCTGGTGACCGACAACGTACGGTTGAAGTACATTGGCTTCGGCACGATGAACGGCAAGGACGGCAAGCCCTTCAAGACCCGCTCGGGCGGCGTCATGCGCCTGGAATACCTGATCCGTGAGATCGAGGAGGCCGTGTACCGGCGGATTATGGAAAACGAAAACCGCACCATGGACGAAGCGCAGGCCCGGGAAACGGCCGCCGTCGTGGGGCTGGCCGCCCTGAAATACGGAGACCTCTCCAATCAGGCCTCAAAGGACTATGTCTTTGATATCGAGCGTTTTTCCTCCTTTGAGGGGAACACGGGGCCCTATATCCTTTACACGATCGTGCGTATCAAGTCGATCCTGGAAAAATACGCGCAGGCGAAAGCCGGCGCGTCCGTGAGCGCGGAGATGGAAGAGGATCGGCCGGCAGAAAGCCAAGCAGGGAAGCCGTCGGAGGATACCGTTTCGGCGCCTGGCCCGATCCTGGCAGCGGCAAGCGCCAGTGAGAAGCAGCTGCAGCTGTGCCTGGCCCAGTTTAGCGAGACGATGGTTACGGCTTATCACGAGCTTGCGCCGCACAAGATTTGCCAGTACGTCTATGAGCTGTCCAATGCCTTTAACCAGTTCTACCATGAGACAAAGATTCTCGCGGAGCCGGATCCGGTACGCCGGGAGGGCTATATCCGGTTGATTACGTTGACGAAGAAGGTGCTGGAGACCGGGATTGACCTGCTGGGCTTTTATGCGCCGGAGCGGATGTAGGGACATACTATAGACAGGAGCAGAAAAAATGGGCAGACGGTTTAATATAAACGGCCTTTGTATCCCTCGAGAGCATTATATGGTAAATCTGGACAGCCGCCTGGCGGAAACCAAGCGGCTGGTGGATCAGGGGGATTACTTTGTCATAAACCGTGCCCGGCAGTATGGAAAGACAACGATGCTGCGGGCGCTGCGGGAATATCTCTGGCAGGAGTACGCGGTGTTTTCGCTGGATTTCCAAAGGATCGGTACGGCTGGCTTTCAGGCGGAAAGGACGTTTTCCGCGGCCTTTGCCGAACTGTTTGCGGCAGCGGCCGGGAAACGCAAAAAGAAGGTGGAGGGGCTTAATCCGGCGGCGATGGGACAGCTGCAAGAAGCCGCAGAGGCGGGAACGGATCTGAAGGGGCTTCATTGTGGATTACCATGGCAGGCAATATATTTGTGAGCTGAAGATCTGGCGTGGAGATGAGTATAACCGTCGGGGAGAAGAACAGCTGGCCGGGTATCTGGAAGCCTATCGCCAGACAACGGGATATCTTCTTAGTTTCAATTTTAATAAAAATAAAAAAACCGGCTTACAGGAAATTCACTGTCAAGGCAAAACAATTGTGGAAGCGGTCGTATAACCGCTGGCGCAGGATGTATAGTCGCTCTCCAAAATTAAGGTATGGACTTTTGCCGCCATCAATGCTAAAATATCTGTAGCGTCTTGAACGGATCCGATCCGGCCAAGGCGCCAGGAAACACCGCAGGCCCTACGGCCTTGCGCGGGAGGGGATAAAATGGCAGGAGAGAGAGTACGCTATATCTGTCCGATCTGTGATCAGGAATTGAAATTTGGCAAGCATTTTTGCTGGAACTGCAAGAGCCGCGTGGATGAGCCCTGGCGCTACACCGGCGGCCATCTGCCGAACGAAGGCCACGAGGGCGGCTGTCATCCGGCCCAGACCTTTATGCAGCCGCGCAGCTTAAATCCGGCGCACACGGGGCGCACGCACGGCGGACGCAGCCTGGCCGGCAAGAACAACACCAGCAAGCAGTATACCTACAACCGCCCGGGGCAGACGCCGAACACGGCGCGCACCGTGACATCCGGCGGGAGCCGTCCGGCGGGCGCGCCTCCCTACAACAATCCCGGTGCCGGCTCGTACGGCGGTTCCGGCAGCTATAGCGGCAATACGCCCCGCAGGAAGAATACGGGCGTCGGCACGTTGATCCTTGTCATATTTGTATTTTGGTTTATCATACAGGTGGTGCTGGGAATTCTTTTCTCTGTTTGAGGCCTTTTCCTAATGGAAAGCGTTTTCTCTGTTTGAGGCTTTTTCTCTTTTTTGAAGTGTTTTTCTTTTTTGAGACGTTTTCTGATATGAAAGCCATGTTTTGGCCGGATATCATGCAGAAAAAACATTCGTGTTGCGGCCGGATATCGTCCGGCCAAGACCCCAGGAGGCAGGAAATACAAATTTTAACAGGTAAAAAGATGACGAATTTAAGACTTTTCCCTCGGCAATGTTTGTGGTATACTGTTTTATTGAATGGAAACACACAGACAGCCCGGGCGGAAAAGTTTTCTTTTTGACGATAAAAGACAGACAAACGATCGCCGGGAGGCCGATGGGGCGAAGGCTCGGGAAGCTTGCTGGGAGGCCCAGCGGAGCAAGGGGCCTGGAAGGCCGATGGAGCGAGGGCTCGGGAAGCTTGCCGGAAGGCCCGGCGGGCGAGGGTCCGGAAGGCCGGTGGAGCGAAGGGGCCCGGAAGGCCCGGCGGGCGAGGGCCCGGGACGAAATTTTGACAGGCGGGAGGAATCTTTACATGAAAAAGCGCGGTTTGGGAACAACCTGCATCCAGGGCGGCTACACTCCGAAGAAGGGGGAGGCCCGGGTGCTTCCGATTTATCAGAGCACGACGTTTAAATACGATACCAGCGAGCAGATGGCCCGGCTGTTTGACTTAGAGGACAGCGGCTATTTCTATTCGCGGCTGCAGAATCCGACCTGCGACGCGGTGGCGGCGAAGATCTGCGAGCTGGAGGGCGGCGTGGGCGCGATTTTGACCTCGTCCGGCCAGGCGGCTTCGTTTCTGGCGATTTTTAACCTGTGCGGGGCCGGGGACCATATTGTGAGCTCGGCGGCGATTTACGGGGGCACGTCGAATTTGTTTACCGTGACGATGAAAAAGCTGGGGATCGAGGTGACGCTGGTCGATCCGGATGCTTCCCGGGAGGAGTTAAACGCGGCGTTTCGCCCGAACACGAAGGCGCTCTTTGCCGAGACGCTGTCCAATCCGTCGATGGCGGTGCTCGATTTTGAGAAGTTCGCCCGCGTGGCCCACGAACAGGGGGTTCCGCTCGTGGTGGATAATACGTTTGCGACGCCGATCAACTGCCGGCCTTTTGAGTGGGGGGCGGATATCGTGACGCACTCGACGACGAAATATATGGACGGGCACGCGATGGCGGTGGGCGGCTGCATTGTGGACAGCGGCAATTTTGACTGGATGGCCCACAAGGAGAAATTCCCCGGCCTTACGACGCCGGACGATTCGTACCATGGCCTGGTTTACGCAAAGAGCTTTGGCAGAATGGCGTATATTATGAAGGCGACGGCGCAGCTGATGCGCGATCTGGGGACCTGCCAGTCGCCGCAGAACGCGTTTTTGCTGAATGTGGGGCTGGAGACGCTGCATCTGCGCATGGCGCGCCACTGCGAGAACGCGCTGGCGGTTGCCCGGTTTTTGGCGGGGAATCCGCATGTGGCCTGGGTTAATTATCCGGGGCTTGAGGGCGACCGCTATTATGAACGGGCGCGGAAATATATGCCGAACGGCACCTGCGGCGTGATTGCCTTTGGCTTAAAGGGCGGGCGCGAACAGTCGATCGCTTTTATGGACCGGCTGGAGCTGGGGGCGATTGTGACCCATGTGGCCGACGCCCGCACCTCGGTGCTGCATCCGGCCAGCCATACGCACCGCCAGCTAAACGACGAGCAGCTTTTGGAGGCCGGGGTGCGTCCGGATCTGATCCGTTTGTCGGTGGGGATTGAGGACGCGGAGGATATCATCGCGGATCTGGAACAGGCGATCGCGCATGTGTACGGCGGCGGCACGGCGGGTTGAGACATTTTACCGTGAACGCCCCGGACGGCGGCGATTGCGGGGCGCTGAGCGTCGGCGGCGTCCGTTTAGCGCCGACCGAAGCGGAGCGTAGACCGCCAAAAGCGCGGAGCCTTAAAGGATTCGCTTCGCGTCGCGGCTTTTATGCCGTGGCGGCGCGCCGCCAGACGCATATGGGTTTTGAAAAGGAACGGGCGGCCGGAGCGGTTTGGAAGGGGCCGGGACCGGCTGCATGGCAAAGCAGGAGCATCGGGGGGAGCGCGCAAGGAGGAGATAATGAAAAAGATTGATGAATATACCGAGGAGGAGCTCGTATATTTGCAGAATAAGCTGCTGAAGGAATATGCCTATTTTAAGAATAAGCACCTGCATCTGGATATGTCCCGCGGCAAGCCGTCCTCGGAGCAGTTAGACCGCAGCAACGGGATTTTGCGGGTCTTGGACAGCTATGAGACGGAGGATGGCATCGACGCCCGCAATTACGGCGTCCTCGACGGGATTCCCGAGGCGAAGCGCCTCTTTTCCGACCTGCTGCGTATTCCGGACGCGAATATTATTATCGGCGGCAATTCCAGCCTGAATCTGATGTACGATACGATGACGCGGTTCATGCTGTTCGGCTCGCTGGGGAGCACGCCCTGGTGCAGGCTGCCGAAGGTGAAATGGCTGTGCCCGAGCCCCGGCTACGACCGCCATTTTTCGGTCACCGAGTCGCTGGGGATCGAGATGATTCCGGTGCCGATGACCGAGGACGGGCCCGATATGGACGTCGTGGAGAAGCTGGTCTTGCGGGACGATACGATCAAGGGCATGTGGTGCGTGCCGTTGTATTCGAATCCGCAGGGCATCTGCTACAGCGCGGAGACGATCGACCGCATGTGCTCGATGGAGACGGCGGCGGAGGATTTTAGGATTATGTGGGACAATGCCTATGGCGTCCACGATATTTATGAGAAGATTCGCTTGAAGGATATTTTTGTGACGGCTAAGAAGTTTCATCATAAAGACCGGATTATGTACTTTTTCTCGACCTCCAAGATTACGTTTCCGGGCGCGGGCGTGGCGCTGATTGCGGCCAGCAAGCGCAATATCGCGGAGATTAAGAAGCATATGAGCATCCAGACGATCGGTTATGACAAGCTGAACCAGCTGCGGCATGTCAAGTATTTCGGCTCGGCCGACGGCATCCGCGCCCATATGCAGGAGCTGGCGAAGGATCTGCGCCCGAAGTTTGACGTGGTCTTGCGGACGCTGGAGCGGGAGATCGGCGACAGCGGCTTTGCGACCTGGATGGAGCCTAAGGGCGGGTATTTCGTGTCGGTGGATACGCTGCCGGGCTGCGCGAAGGAGACGGTGGCGCTGGCTAAGGAGGCGGGCGTGATTTTGACGGCGGCGGGGGCGACGTACCCCTACGGCAATGACCCGCATGACAGCAATATCCGGATCGCGCCTTCGTATCCGACCGTGGAGGAGTTGACGCAGGCGATGAACCTGTTCTGCCTGTGCGTGAAGCTGGCCGGGGTCACGAATCTGCTGGAGATTTGACGGGGAGCGCCGCGTTGCCGGGCACGGGAGTCTGCCGGGGAGCGGATGCGCGAAAGGAGCATGCCGACGTAGGATTGGCCGAACTGGGCTTTGCCGGTTGCGGCGCAGAACGGGAAGGAGCATGCCGGCACGGGATTGGCGGAAAACATTTGGATTCATACGGTTAGCCGGTTTTTGGCTGGCCGCTTAGAATAAAACCTGCCTCTGTCGGGGCTTTTGCCCGGATGGCGGTAAAAAATAACAGAAATGGGGGAACCAAACTATGTACCAGATTTTGAAGTCGGAAAAGTTGGCGGACCGCACCTGGCTGATGGTGATCAAAGCGCCGTGGGTCGCCAGGGCCTGCCAGCCGGGCCAGTTCATCATCCTGCGCGTGGATGAGGACGGGGAGCGCATCCCGTTGACCATCTGTGACTACGACCGCGCGGAGGGGACGGTTACGATCGTGTTCCAGACCATCGGTGTTTCGACGGCGAAGCTTGAAAAGCTGCAGGCCGGCGACAGCGTGGCGGATTTTGTCGGGCCGCTGGGCAAGGCGTCGGATCTGATCGACGAGCCGGTGGAGGAGCTGAAAAAGAAGAAGATCCTGTTCATCGCCGGCGGCGTGGGCGCCGCGCCTGTGTATCCGCAGGTGAAGTGGCTGCATGAGCATGGGGTAGGGGCCGACGTGATTATCGGGGCCCGCACGAAGGATTTGATCCTGTTGGAGAAGGAGATGGAGGCGGTGGCCGACCATCTGTACATCAGCACGGACGACGGCAGCTACGGCCATCCGGGCGTAGCCGGCAAGGTGCTGGAGGAGCTGGCGGCCCAGGGCACGAAATATGACCACTGCGTCATCATCGGGCCGATGATTATGATGAAGTTTACCTGCATGACCACGAAGAAGCTGGGGATCCCGACCGTTGTGAGCATGAACCCGATCATGGTGGACGGCACCGGCATGTGCGGCGGCTGCCGTTTGACGGTGGGCGGCGAGGTGAAATTCGCCTGTGTGGACGGGCCGGAATTCGACGGCCATCTGGTGGATTTCGACCAGGCGATGAAGCGCCAGCAGATGTATAAGACCGAAGAGGGCAGAAAGATGTTAGAGTTGCAGGAGGGCGCCACACACCACGGCGGCTGCGGACATTGCGGAGGTGATCACTGATGGATGTATTAAAGAAAGTACCCGTACGGGAGCAGGAAGCGAAGGTTAGAGCGACGAATTTTGAGGAAGTGTGCTACGGCTACAATGCCGAGGAGGCGATGGAGGAGGCGTCGCGCTGCATTAAGTGCAAGAACGCGCGCTGCATGACGGGCTGCCCGGTATCCATCCGCATCCCGGATTTCATCGGCCATGTGGAGAAGGGCGAGTTTAAGGAAGCCTACGACGTGATCAGCGACGCGTCGTCCCTGCCGGCGGTCTGCGGCCGCGTTTGCCCGCAGGAGAGCCAGTGCGAGGGCGTCTGCATCCGCGGCATCAAGGGCGAGCCGATTTCCATCGGCAAGCTGGAGCGTTTTGTGGCGGACTGGGCGCGCGAGAACGGCATCAAGCCGAAGAAGAACGACCAGAAGAACGGCAAGAAGGTGGCGATCGTCGGCAGCGGCCCGGCCGGCTTGTCCTGCGCGGGCGACCTGGCGAAGTGGGGCTACGACGTGACGATTTTGGAGGCGCTGCACAAGGCGGGCGGCGTGTTGACCTACGGCATCCCGGAGTTCCGTCTGCCTAAGGACGGCGTGGTGCAGCCGGAGATTGAGAACGTCAAGAGCCTGGGCGTACATATCGAGCCGAACGTGATCGTCGGCAAGTCGATTACGATCGACGAGCTGCTTGGCGAGGAGGGGTATGACGCGGTGTTCGTAGGCTCCGGGGCCGGCCTGCCGATGTTTATGGGCATTCCCGGCGAGAGCGCGAACGGCGTATTCTCGGCCAATGAGTATTTGACCCGCAGCAATCTGATGAAGGCGGGAGAGGAGAGCACCGATACGCCGATTGTCCATGCCAAGAAGGCGGTAATCGTCGGCGGCGGCAACGTGGCGATGGACGCGGCCCGCACGGCCCTGCGCATGGGCGCGGAGACGCACATCGTATACCGCCGCAGCGAGGCGGAGCTGCCGGCCCGTGTGGAGGAGGTGCACCATGCCAAGGAGGAAGGCATTATCTTCCAGCTGTTGACCAATCCGGTGGAGATCCTGGTGGACGACAACGGATGGGTAAAGGGCGTGCGCTGCATCCGTATGGAATTGGGCGAGCCGGACGCCTCCGGCCGCCGTCGTCCGGTGCCGGTGGAGGGCTCCGAGTTTGAGATCGAGGCCGATACGGTGATTATGTCCCTCGGTACCTCGCCGAACCCGCTGATTCCGGATTCCACGAAGGGGCTGGAGATCAGCAAGAGAAGATGTATCGTGACCGATCCCGAAACCGGGCGCACGAGCAAGGAAGGCGTATTTGCCGGCGGCGACGCGGCGACCGGAGCGGCGACCGTGATCCTGGCGATGGAAGCCGGGCGCAAGGCGGCGAAGGGCATCCATGAGTATTTGAGCAATAAGTAGGAAACGGCAGATCAATAACGCTGCGGTTTTCGAGGCTCGTGATGAAAATGACGCCCGTGGAGCAGGCGCGGTGAAAAGGGCGCTGCGTTTCACGGGCGTTTTTTAGGAAAACAGGGAAAGGAGACGGGAAAGCAATGGTAAGAAAGGAAAATCTGGCGGTGCGCCGGGAGATGCGCGGCGGCAAGGGCGATGTGTATCTGTACCACATCCTGCCGCAGGAGGAAATGATGGGGCATGGGAGATTGTTTGCGCGGATCGTATTGCCGCCGGGCAGCAGCATCGGCCGCCATACGCATGAGGGGGATACCGAGCCGTATTATATTTTGAAGGGACAGGGGCTTTTTACGGACGCGGACGGCAGCCAGACGACGGTCGGCCCCGGGGATGTATGTACGATTGCCTGCGGCGAGAGCCATGCGATTGAGAATACGGGGGATACGGATTTGGAGATGATCGCCCTGATTTTGTTTGAGGCGTAAGCGGGAAGGGAGTTTCCTTTTTTGTTTGTAAATGCTGGGGAATTGAGATAAGATAGTATCGTTACCGCTCCCTATACCCGGTACGGAAAGGGGGTGTCTTGCAAGGATGGAAGCGATATTGTCTTTCATGGGTACTGTCATGGGTAATGTAATGGTTGGACAGTGACCGGCGTCGGTAACGAACCTGCGGAGCTAAGCCCTTCCGCGCCAGAACAGGGAATAGAAACGCCCAGGAAAGCAGCTCCTGGGCGTTTCGTGTGTCTTGCTAGGTCTGATCTTGTCTTTCTTTTAGGCCTGAGCCCATTATAGCATATGCCGTTTCGGAATGCAATATACGTTTTAAAAAATGTGTATGGATTCTTGTGCGGCGGCTTCTATATTTTTCGCAGATACCGCCGAAACAACGCGCCGATCCAGGCGGCCGATCCCGCAAAGGCAGGGAGGTAACAGAGAAGCCGCCCCGTGCAGACCGCCTTCCCGGCCCAAAAGGAGGGCAGAAGCGAGAGCGCGTATTGCGCCCGGCCGCGGATCAAAAACGGGCCCGCCGCGCCGAGGAGCAGAAGCGAGGACAGCTTTGCGACCGCCATCCCCTCCAGCTTGTTCGACGAAAGCGTCACGATCAGCAGGGCGACGATGAGCCCCTGCAAGACGCCGCCGGCGGCCAGCAGCAAGACCTCCGGGCAGGAGAGCGGCGTCCGCCCGCATACGGGCAGCAGGATTGCCGTCGCCAGAAAAGCGGCCGCCGCCGGGACGCCAAAGCGCGCGGCCAGATAGCCGCCCTTCCCCAGGGGCGTGACGAACAGATAAGCCGCCGTCCGTTCATCCGCCTCCTCGAGGGCGCACATCGCCGAAACAAAGCAGAACATCGTAGGCGCCAGCAGCGCAAGGAGCAGGTCGATCAACGGTTCATAAGGGGAGAGGACGGCCGCCCTATGAAAATACCGCGTAAGAACCGTTTCCAAAACCGGGACGCCAAACCGCAAAAATCCCCCCGCCAGAACCGGCACAAAAAGGGCGGCAAACAGCATCTTATCCCGCCGCAGCGCGCCAAGCATTTGAAAAAAGCTCAACCAGACCGCCCTCATAGCTTCCCGCCCTCCATCCTGTCCCACATCCTCAAAACACAAAGCCTGCTCAGCACGAAAAGGCCGCCCGCCGCCGCGATCGTCCCCCAAAGGCCGGCCGCCGACGGCAAACGCCCGCCAATCATATCCATGCAGGCTCCGACCGGCGTATCCCCGATCCATGCCGGAGCGATTCCAAGCGCATACAAAACAGCCGGGACAAAGCAGACGGCCTCCGCCGGCGCTACCCACAAAAGAAACGCGTTCAAGCTTTCAACGTTCGCCGCCACGAGCATGCCGAACAAGGTAAAAACCACGCTGCCCAAAAACGTCCCGAAAAGCGCCGGCAGCAGCGGCCGCACTCCCGCGACGCATGCCAGCACAGCGGCGACGGCTAAGGAAACCGCCGCCAGGGAAC
>CANSWW010000062.1 GCA_947650845.1 uncultured Lachnospiraceae bacterium | reverse complement strand
CCCTGAAGACAGATTCCTGATTGCTGCTCCGACGAATCTGTTAAAAGATGAAATACGAAAAATTCAAGCAAATCGAGAAACAGAAGATCAAAAAATACGGCAAATGCAACACCATTCGTTTCGGAACAGTATTAGGCAGACACACCGCCTTTCTTATCCAAAATATGTGTCCTGCAACAGAGAAGTATCTTACCGCTTACATAGATAAGAATAACCAGCCCATACGGATTGATGACCGCATAGCAACAGATGTGATAAAAAACGCTCACGAGGTTCTGGGCATGGCAAAGCGGGGCGCAACAGTAATTTTCCCCGATGTGTTTAAAATTTATCGTGATCTTGAACAGCAGCTACATCACTGAGATGACAAACATACAGAATTTTCGCCACAGCCATTTTCCGGCGTGTGCAGCGTAACAGCCAGGGTTCCTATGGATTCCCCGACCGGGACCTTTACAAACGCCGGCCCTTAGTGAGCACGAGCCGCAGGCGAAGGGCGAACTTAGTGCCGCTGCGTTTGTAACGGAGCGAGAGCGGGCCCGGGCGGGGAATCCATAGGAACCCTGGCGTCACTCTCCCCACCCGGAAAATCCGCCCAACCCCGAAAAATTCCCCTCGCAAAACCTTGACTTTCTTTCTCTACAGATGTAGAATAAACACATACACTACATTTGTAGAGAAAGGAGCCCCCTTATGAATTCTACAATCCGCCGTCTCCCCGACGCCGAACTGGACGTCATGCAGGCCATCTGGCTCTGCCCCCCGCCGGTCGCCCGCGCAGACATCGAAAAAACGCTGCAAGACACCCACCCAATGGCCTTGACAACCCTCTTAACCCTCCTAACGCGCCTGTCCGAAAAGGGCTTTATCAAAATCCAAAAGGAAGGACGCACCGCCCGCTATACCCCTCTGATTTCCCGAAAGGATTATTTGGGCCAGCAGGGTAACCGCTTTTTCCATCAGCTCTGCGGCGGCAGCCTGCCTGCTTTTGCAAGCGCTCTCTGCGACAGCGGCTTAAGCAAGGAGGAATTGGCAGAGCTTCGCGACCTGCTGGAAAGGAATGCGCTATGAGTACGGATTTTTTAGTCAAAGCCCTTTGCGCGGCCATTTGGGGCGGCGCATTCAGTTGGCGCGTTTCGCGCTGTGACAGGGAAAAGGACCCTGAATACGGCGATCGACCAAAATATGAGTCCTTGATTCCCGGGTACATGCTTCCGCTGTGCCTGGTTATGCTCCTCGCCTTTTCTTTTCACTCTTTTAACGGCAAAAAGACCCTCTCTTTTGCCCTGTCTCTCTCTATAAATATTTTTCCCCTTATCGGGCTTTATTATCTGCTGCTGCTGCCGGTTCTGCCCCTTTTGCGCCGGCACATCCATGCCCGGACCTGTGCTTTGCTGTGGATCGTTCCCAATTTTCTGCCTCTGACATGGGCCTCCTATATGGAGCTACCCGGACCGCTATGGGTGCTCCATATTTCGGACCGGCTGGCATGGTATCTGTTTTGGATATGGGGCGCCGGTTTTTTTGGTATACTCGGCTGGCATGTGATTTCCCATCTGATGTTCCGCTTCCGCCTTCTGCACGGCGCGGCTCCCCTTACGGATGAGCGCAGCCTGGCTATATGGCAGGAGGAAGCAGAGAAGGCCCGGCTTTGTAAATCCGGAGTAAAGCCGGTGATGTCGCCCGCGGTTCAAACGCCGCTGTCGATTGGCTTGTTTTCCTGGGGAATGCGCGTGGTGCTGCCAAAGAGGTCTTACGATCCGGATGAGCTTGCTTTGATTTTCCGGCATGAGATCGTCCATATCGAACGGCAAGATTCCTGGTCCAAGTTCTTTCTTGTGTTCTGCACCGCGATGTGTTGGTTTAATCCTTTTATGTGGGTTGCTATGCGAAAGAGCGCGGATGACCTGGAGCTAAGCTGTGATGAAGCGGTTTTGGCCGATTCCGATGCAGAGGGGCGGCGACGGTATGCGAACCTTCTTTTACAAACGGCCGGCGACGAGCGCGGCTTTACCACCTGTCTTTCTGCCTCCGCCTCGGCTCTGCGTTACCGCCTGAAGCATACGGTCGGGCCGGCGAAAAAGCGTTCCGGCGCGCTTACGGTGGGGCTGGTGTTTTTCCTGCTCTGCATGAGCTGTGGCTATACGGCGATTTCTTATGGCAGCTATACCGGCGCCGAGGTGATGAATCCGTCGCAAAAAACCGATTTTTACCGGCTTTCTTCGGTTTGGAGGGACGGGGGAGTTTCTCTTGTTTGCGTCGATGAGGAAGGCCTCGATCGCTATCTGTCAACCCTGCGCATGGAGAATGTCATGGGAAATTATTCGTTTTATGAGGACGGAAGGCAGCTTCGTGTGATTTACGATACGCCCGAGGGCGCTATGGGCGTGATTTTATCGGATCATATTGCTAAAGTCTGGTATTCCTGGGATGAGTCGATGGATGATTGCTATTATCTGCCGGATGGGGCGGACTGGGAATTGCTGGACGGCTTATTTGTGACAGAGAGGGTTCCTTGAAAATCTTGTTGGCAAGAAAGTTTAGGGGAAGCTTCTTCCTAATAAAGAAAACCGGCAGGCCATTTTTGACATTGCCTGCCGGTTGGTTCTTGCGTATCCTGTCGGGATACCTGTTTTAAAAATCAATGGGGATGCAGGGAATTCCTGCCGCGCTTAGTTTTTGCCGCAGTATGCCTCGATCGCCCGCGCCGCGCATAGGGCTGTCCCGTCGCCGCCCGCGTTATCGATGTTCTCGGTCATGCTGCCGCCGGCCGCGTACATCTGTCCCAGGCCTGAAAGCACTTCCTTGGAGCAGGCGTAGTAGTGCTCCGTGATATAATTCTGCAGCTTTTTCACCTGCTCCTGCGCGGCCTCGCAGGCGGGGTCCGCATCCTTCATCTCGCCGAATTTTGCCAGGATTGCCATCAGCTCCAGGCCGTACTGCCGCTCTTGTTCGGTCGTTCGGCCGGCCGCTTTTTCCTGGTATTCCCGATATTCCGCCGTATGGCCCCAGGCTTCTTTGGCCTGACCGGCGTATTCCTCCATCTTTTTGGTATCAAATGCCGTAAAGTCCAATTTTTTCACTCCTATCTCTTGGATTCCACGAGCCAGGCCGATCAGGTTTTCCAGGTGCTCTTTTTTCATTTCCAGCAGCGTGATCTGCTGCTTTAGCGCCTGGTTGCGGTCAAAAACAGGGCTTTCCAGTATCCCGCGGATTTCTTTTAATGGAAATCCCAGCTCTTTGAACAGCAGGATGCATTGCAGGCGCTCCATGGCCGTATCGTCATACAGCCGATAGCCTGCCTGCGTAAGTTTTGACGGCGGCAAAAGTCCGATCCGATCGTAGTGGTGGAGAGCGCGTATACTCACTCCCGTCAGCTTGCTTACTTCGTGCACCGTCATCATCTTTGTCCGACCTCCCTCGTGTAGGCTTATTATAAGCTATGACGCAATGTCAGAGTCAAGAGGGAAAAAATAATTCTCAAGCGTCGGCTCTCAGCCGCCGGCTACCGTATGGTTTGAATAAGTATCCCAGGTCGGCTCATACTCCGCAATCGCCTGGTTTCCCCACATATCCCATCCTTCTCGCAGGCCTCTGGCAAACAGCTCAATCCGCGGCCCTTGGCTGCACGCTTCAATGATCGGGATGATTTCATCCGGCTTGCGGCTGTGCTCGCGTTTCATGGTCCGCAACAGATTTACCTGGGACCGGGCCGGCTGCAGGGTTCGGTTTGGGGCGCTGTTCTTGCGGATTCCAAAAAGAAGCAGCTCCGTAACATTCCGAAAGTAAAAACCGACGCCGCGGCCGTCCGGACCGCCGTCCTTGCGAACCTTTTCCCATACAATGTTCGCTTTATATTCAAACCCCCAAGCCTCCATCACAGCAAGCCCATCCGGCAGCAGTGCGTTGGGGATCCACAAATACAAATGCGCTTTTTCCCCGGCCAGCTCGGCAATCGGCAGTGCTTTTATATCTTCCAGCGTCATGGTTTGATAACGGGCCAGCCTCTTATGCTCAGGAGCCACTTTTCCCGTTCGATTCTGGAACTGCCACGGCGGATCCGCATAGATTGTATTGTATTTTTTCTCGCCGACAAACTGCCGCAAATCTGCTATTGTACTTGCCAAATCAGCCATATCCTTCTACACATTCCTTTCTAATTCCTACAGCCAGAATCGGACAGCCGCCATTTCTGCGTGAATCCAGCCGGTACAAAAGCTTCCCGATCCAGGTGGTGCTGGCCCCGTATTTCTTCATTAACTGCTGCCCATTATCATCGGTTTCCTTTTTAAAGATCTCGTTCAAATCTTCGGCCCTTGTCACAATCACGCCAACATCAATCAGCCCACAGTCAAAATAAGTCCGCATTGCCAGCAAATCCCTGTCAAAGGTCTGGTCCTTGCTGTTCCATTCCAAGTCAAACGCTACCCGGTTTTTCAAAAAATCAATGTTATGCCCGTCAATATAACCCTTGATCGTCTCCTGTTCAAAAGGCTCCTCCGCAAAACGCCCCCTTCTCTGCGCATTCTGCCGCGGATATTTTTTTACGATCAAATCTCCGCTTATTCGTATTTCTCTCCAGCCGTACGGATACAAAATATCGTCAAACTTCTTGGGAATCGGCGATTCATTGCCGCCCGCTTTCTTTATATCCGCCAGTGTCAGCCTGAGAACACGAAAGCATTCCTGCAATTCCTTCCATTCTTCCGGGAATGCATCGTACAATATTTCCAGCGCATGTCCGTAATTATAGAACGCAAATTTCCTCAAAATGTCCTCATCGATATATTGTCTTATGTTCAATCTCCATCCCCCGTAAAAATTTCTTCATCTCTTTGCCCTTACGGCATATCCAATATACCACATATAAATCCCTGCTTCAAGCAATCCTTAGAAATTGGCGGCCGCTTGCGTCGATTCTTTTGAACCCGCTTTCCCGATACCACATCGAAAGAGGCTGCCGCAAGACTCGGATACGATACGAAATATGAAAACGCGTCTGCTGCTATGGCTTCCATATCTTGTATTTCATCTTTGTTTCGCGACAGCCTCTTTGGGCTGATTTTCTTCGTTTTACAATTCTTCCCCGTTTGTGGCAATCACCCTCTGATACCACGCAAAGGATTGCTTCTTCGTCCGTTTAAGCGTCCCCCGGCCTTCGTTGTCGAGGTCAACATAAATGAACCCGTACCGCTTCTTCATCTCTCCGCCGCCGGCGCTCACAAGGTCGATCGTTCCCCAGGGCAGGTATCCGATACACTCGACGCCGTCCTTCATGGCCTCGGCCATCTGCCGGATATGCTGCCTCGTGTAATCGATCCGGTAATCGTCCCGCACCGAGCCGTCCGCCTCCACCCGGTCCTCGCAGCCCAGCCCGTTTTCCACCACAAACAGCGGCTTCTGATAGCGGTCGTAGAGGTCGTTCATCGTGATGCGCAGGCCGACCGGGTCGATCTGCCGCCCCCAGGCCGTGATCGCCAGGTAAGGGTTGCGCAGCGTCGTCACGGCATTGCCGTCGGCCACGTTCTTAAGCGCCTCCTCGCTCGTTCCGGTCAGGCGGGACGAATAGTAGCTGAACGCAATGTAGTCCACCGTATTCTCCCGCAGAAGCGCCTCATCTCCCGGCTCCGTTATAAGCCGCACGCCCTTTTCGGCAAACAGCCGCCTTGCGTAGGAGGGGTACGCCCCCCGGGACTGTACGTCGATAAAAAGGTAATTCTCATGGTTCTTTTCCACGCTGGCCATCACGTCCTCCGGGCAGCAGCTGTAGGGATAGAAGCTCCCCGCCGCCAGCATGCAGCCGACCCGGTTGTCCGGATCGATTGCATGGGCCAGCCGCACCGCCCGCGCGCCGGCCACCAGCTGGTGGTGCGCCGCCTGGTAGACCGCCTGCTGCGGGTTTTCCTCCCCCGCGACCAGCAGGCCGCCGCCCAAAAACGGGATATGCGTAATCATATTGATCTCATTGAAGGGAATCCAGTAGCGCACGACCCCCCGGTAGCGCTCCAGCACCGTCTGGCAGTAGCGGCAGAAGAAATCAATCATCCGCCGGTCCTTCCAGGCCCCGTACTTCTCAGTCAGCGCATAGGGCGTGTCAAAATGGCACAGCGTAACCACCGGCTCGATCCCGTACTTCCGGCATTCGGCAAACAACCGGTCATAAAACCGCAGCCCCTCTTCATTCGGCTGTTCCTCGTCGCCCTGCGGAAAAATCCGCGGCCAGCTGATCGACGTGCGAAAAGCCTTGATCCCCATCTCCGCCAACAGGGCCAAATCCTCCGGGAACCGGTGGTAAAAATCGATTGCCCGGCGGCTCGGATAATACGCAAACTCCGTATCCAAATATTTCTCCGGGTGATAAAGCATATCCCAGCGCCCGTGGGCGGCGTCGGGGAGCAGATCGACGCACGACAGCCCCCGGCCTCCCTCCCGGTACGCCCCCTCGCATTGGTTGGCGGCCATCGCCGCGCCCCACAGAAAATCCTTCGGAAACATAGCTTCCCTCCCGTCGCTTATACGATCGTCATCAGGTCCTCTCCGGCCTTCACGGCGCCCTTCGCCCCCGGAAGCACGTCGAGGAATTCCTGGCTGTTCGTGACCAGCACGGCCACCGCCGTGTCGTAGCCCTCCGCCTCCACGGCCTTCTTGTCAAACTCCACCAACAGGTCGCCCTTCTTTACCAGGTCGCCGTTCTTTACATGGGCCGTAAAATATTTCCCCTCCAGCTTCACGGTATCCACGCCGATGTGGATCAACAGCTCCGCGCCGTTCTCATCGACAATCCCGATCGCGTGCTTCGTGGGGAACACGCTGGTAACCTTCCCGTTCACCGGCGACACGACCCGGCCGTTTGCCGGGATGACCGCCGCGCCCTTCCCCAGCACGCCCGAAGCAAAAGTCTCATCCTTTACCTGCGACAGCTCGATTAACTCCCCGTCGGCCGGGCTGGCGATTTTCACCTTCTGCACGAGGCTTGCGCCGCTCTCCGTCTTTGCAGGCACGGCTCCCTCATCCTCAAAACCCAAAAACCAGGTCAGCGCAAAGGTGATCGCCGCGCCGATGCCTACGGAAATAAAGGCATGCACCACGTTCATCGGGTTCTCGCCGATAAAGATCGCAAACGAAGCCAGGCCCGGCGTACCCGAGGTATAGCGCACCACCCCGTTGATGCCGGCATACAAACCGCCGCACGCGCCGCCGACCATCACGGCATAGAGCGGCCGCTTCAGCTTCAGCGTCACGCCGAACATCGCCGGCTCCGTCACGCCCAAAAGCGCCGTCACGCCCGCCGAGGTCGCCACCTGCCGAAGCTCCTTGTTTTTCGTCTTGATCGCTACGGCTAAGGAAGCCGCGCCCTGGCAGATATTGGAAACAAAGCTCCCCGGGCCCATCACGGCCTCACAGCCGTAGGTGGCGTAAGACTGGACGATAATAGGCGTAAAGCTCCAATGCATGCCCGTCAGCACCAGCAGCGGCATAAACGCGCCCATCAGCGTCGGCACCAGCCAGCTTACGTTCTGGTTGAGATAATCCGCCCCGGCCGCAATCCCGGTACCGATCGTATAGCCCAGCGGCCCCAATACGATGAGCGTCACCGGCGCTACCACCAGCAAGGTAATAAGCGGTTTGGAAAGGAACTTGATGGGCTTGGGCGATATCTTGTCCGCAAGAGGCTCCACCACCGACATCAGCGCAATCGCCAGGATGCTGGGGATGACGCTCGAGCCATACGAGATCAGCGTCACCGGCAGCCCGATGAAATGCACCGCCTCCCCGGCCCCGGTAAGCGAAATAAAGTTCGGATGCAGAAGCACCGCCCCGATCACGCCCGCCAGATACATGTTGCACTTTAATTTGGCTGCCGTCGACACCGCTACTAACACCGGCAGGAAATAAAACGCCGAATCGGCAATGAAATTGACAATGTAGTAGGTCTGCGACTCCTTGCTCACCACGCCGAAGAAGGTCAAAAGCGTCAAGACCACCTTCACCATACCGCCGGCCGTCAGCGCCGGGATAATAGGGGCAAAAATACCGGCAATCATGCTCATCAGGCGGTTGGCCAGGTTCTCCTTCTTCTCCTGCCCCGGCTCCCCGCCGGTAATCGTCCCGCACTTCTGGATCTCGCTCAGCACATGGCCCACGTCCGTACCGATGATGATCTGGTACTGTCCGCCCTTCTTCACCGCGCCGACCACGCCCGGCACCTTTTTCACCGCTTCCAGATCCACCTTGGATTCGTCCTTAAAATTCAGGCGCAGCCTGGTCGCGCAGTTGGTCATGAAGGAAATATTCCCGATCCCGCCAACCTGGCCAAGAATCCCCTTCGCCGTTTCCTGGTAGTTCATTTCTTACTCCTCGCTTTCCTCTTTATTTTTATGCTTATATTTGAAAGCCCCGGACACAAGCCGCATGGACAGGCATACCCACGATGCCCTGATCCCCGGGTACACGCGGCCGCATGACATCCGCCAGGCGTTTCATACCTTGGTAATACGCCGCTTACGAGCCCTCCCGCTTTACGAGCCCTCCCGCTTCGCAACCCGGCTGATATGCAGCATCAGGTACATCTGCTCCTCCTTCGTGATCCGCGCATAATACTTTTTCTCAAAGTACCCGCAAATCCGGCACACGCAGGCGTAGCTGCGGGGATAGGCCGCCTTTACCTGCTCAAAAAGCGTATCGTCGTCGTTTTCCACCAGCTCCCCCACAAAAAGCCGGTGCGCAAAATAGCGGATATGCGTTACGAGCCGCTGGTAGTTGAGGCTGCTCTCCTCGATGTTCATATTGAAATCTCCCCTTTTTTATCCAATTATTCCTATACTGCATCTGTTTTTACGCCTATTTTGGTCATATTACCGACATATGTGTATTTTTGCCGTTTATTTTTTCTCTGTCTCGCTCAAATTGTTTTCCATTCATTCTGATTTCGAAATCAGTATATGGAGAAAGATTCACAAACCGGTTGACACGCACAGCCGGCCGTTGCTATACTGGAAAATAGAAAAAAGATCAGAGATAAGAGGTGAACCGTTTGCCCAGAAGAAAAAAAAATACCGTAACTTCCACGGATGTCGCACGCCTGGCCGGCGTATCGCCTGCTTCTGTCACGCGCGTTTTTAATCCTAACTGGAACATGAATGTCCGCCCGGAAATCCGCGAGAAAGTCATCGCCGCCGCCCGGGAGCTTGACTATACCCCCAACGCGTTTGCACGCATGCTGGCCGGGAACCGTTCCAATTTAGTCGCCATTGTCTTAGGGCCGGTGACCGGACCGTACTACTCCCAGTTCCTTCTGCGCTTTGTCTACCGGTTTCAGCAGCAGGGCAAGCAGCTGCTGCCGTTTTCCATGCAGGCGGCTACGGATTACGCTACGCTTTTAGAGCGCATCAAGCCGTTTCACGTCGATGCGATTATCCTGACAAGCGCCGCCAATGTAAACCTCCTGGAGCTCGATCAGACCGATATCCCGATCATCATGCTCGACCTGGCGATCAACGGCGCTTCTCTGTACTGTGTGAACAGCGATACCTACGCCGGCGGCGCGGCTGTCGCCGATATGCTGGTCGAAAACGGGCACAAAAAAATCGCCCTGCTCTCCGGCAACGGCACCGCCAAGCAGGACTTTGACCGTGAATACGGCTTTGCCAACCGCATGCACGACCACGGGCTCAAGGTCTGGCGCACCGAGACGGCCGTCTATGCCCGCTATACGTCCGGCTGCGAGGCCGCACGCCGTCTGATGGCCGGCTACGAATCGCCCGACGCAATCTTCTGCGGAGACGACGTCCTGGCCATGGCCGCTATGGATACGCTGCGGGGCGAATACGGCCTCTCCGTACCCGGGGATATCTCGATCGTCGGCTTTCACGACATCAATGAGGCCGCCCTGCCCCCCTATTCCCTGACAACGATGCACAGCCCTACGAACGATATGGTGGACGCCGTCGTCGATATCATCGACCGCCTGGACGATTGTGAGAGCCCGGTGACCAGGGTCTTTCCGATGACCCCTGTAATCCGTACTTCCATGCGGATCACCAACCCCAAATACAAAAAGCTGCAGGAGGAGTGCCAGGCCCGCTCGTCGGCGGATATGGCGCTGGGGGCATTGTCCTGATCCTTACCATGGTTGTCGTCTTATCGACCGCTGATTCCGGAAAATTGGTCAGATAGCCAATTTTCCGGAATGAACAGGTTTCCTTTATTTCATCTGACAGCCTGAACCTCTAAAAAGGCTTCCATGCTGCTGCCGGCGATTGTGTCGATCAAGTCGGCCAGCATCGACGGCGGTTCCTGCATCCCGTTTTCCACCCATTTTTTCAGCATGGCCCAGGCCCCGTTTGCCATGAAATCCGCGAAAAATTCCAAATTTTGTACCGTCTGCCCGGGGCAGTAGATCTCCTCATACCGTCTTGTCAGCAAGTTCCAATTGTCCTCAATCTCGCTCTTCATATACTCCGCCAGGTTGTTCTGCCCTTCCAGCCGCAGCGCCTGTACATAAAAATCCTTGTCGCGGTACATGATGTCCAGCCCGAAAATCGAGATTGCGCTCCACTCCTGCGGCTCCTTTTCCAGGATCCGGCGCGTCGGCTCGGTAATCTCCGTATGATAAATCCACTGGATCAGTTCCAGCTTGTCGTAAAAATGATAGTAAAACGTCCCCCGGTTGATCCCGCAGGCGTCCGCGATTGTCTGTACTGTCAGTCCCTTTAAAGCATTGGTCCCGGCCAGGCGTTTTAAGGTGTCTGCCAGCTGCCGCTTTGTAAAATCTGTCCGTTTCATTCGGTTTCCCCCTGTCTTAAGTGAAACGCAATTGGCAAAACATCATTTCCGACGTTTTCTCTCAACATTCTGTTACCGATGTTGAAATTTTCAACGAACCGCCATGATTGTCGATGTATTCCCATTCTATCCGTATGCTATACTTTTGTCAACAGGCCTGCTTATGTACCTTTATGCCCCGATAACACGGGCGGAATCCATCGAAAGGAGTTTTATATGAAACAGACGAAAAAGTATCTGGCTCTTCTTCTGGCGCTTGCCATGCTGCTTTCTCTGGCCGGCTGCCACACGGAGAGACCTGCCGCCACAAAGCCTGCTTCGGATACGACCGAACCTGCAACAGCTGCGGCCGAGACAAAACCGGACGAGACCCAGGCGCAACCGGACGCAGCCGAGACAGCCTCCCCCGACGCAGCGTATCAGGCCGGCGTCTACGAGGGCATTGCCAACGGGATGGGCGGGGAATTGCATCTTTTCGCCACCTTTGACAGCGAAGGGCTTACGCAGATCGAGATCGGCGAGCATGCCGAAACGCCGCTTTTATCCGATCTGGCGCTCAGCCGCATTCCCGCGGATATTGTCGCCTTCCAGTCCTTGGATGTTGATACGGTCAGCGGTTCCACCATCACCAGCAATGCCGTCCTCTCGGCCGTGTCCGATACGATCGCCCAGGCCGGCGGCGATGTCGGGGCCTGGAAATCCGCACCGGTTCCCGCCGTGCAGGCGCAGGCCGACGAAACCGTGAAGGTAGACGTCCTTGTCATCGGCGGCGGCTTGTCGGGCATGTCCGCTGCCTTTGAGACGGCCTCCGCCGGTCTTAACACACTGTTGATTGAAAAACTGGAGGCCTGGGGCGGATCCTCGGCCCGTTCCGGCGGAGCTGTTTGCTACGCCACCGAGGAAGGCGACGACGCCGGCTATTTCTCTGCGGATGACTTCTATCAATGGTTCCGGGTCATGGGACACGAGCAGATCAACGACGCGCTCGTACGCCGCATCGCCGACGAATCCGGGGAAACCGTACGGTGGATGCGCGACACGATCGGCTATAATCCGCCTTATGAGATGACCGAAACCTTCATCGACGGCACCGTGGCCCGTTTGACCAACCCGGGCTCGCCTACGGAATATATTTCCGGCTGCGGCGGCGGTATGATGCAGATTTTTTACAATACGCTTTCTCAAACGGAACATTTATCCATGATGAACCGGACGACAGCCACCGAGCTCATCACCGATGAAAGCGGAGCCGTCGCCGGCGCGCTTGCTACGCGGGCCGACGGCAGTATCCTTACGATCGAAGCGAACGCGGTTGTCCTCGCGACCGGCGGATGGGCCGGCAGCGAAACCTATATGGAGCAGTGGGCCCCCGGCATGAAAAAGGCCTACAATATGGCCGGCGTCGGCTGCGACGGCGACGGCATTGCCCTCGCCGAGAGCGTCGGTGCGGACATTACCTTTGATACGCCGGCCTTCGCCGGAGGCGTATACGCGCCGATTGCCGCCACCCCCGCCAATTTCCTACTTGTGGACGGGGACGGAAACCGCTTCACCGCCGAGGATCAGAGAGCCTGCTTTATCATGGCCGATATGATGCGCAACTCTTCCGGCGTTTTCTACGCTGTTTTTGATGAATCGCAGGCTGAAGGGCTGGCTCCGGAGGGCTCGGCGGCCATCCGTGCCGATTCCATTGAGGAGCTGGCCGGCCAGATTGGCGCAGAACCGGCTGCTTTGCAGGCAACCGTGGACCGTTACAACGAGCTGGCCGGCAAGGAGGACGCGGATTTCGGCAAGGCAGCCGAGCTTATGACCGGAATCGGAGAAGGGCCTTATTATGCCGTAAATATTATGACCTATATCCTCACGGCTTATGCCGGTCCGAATATCACAAAGGACTGCCAGGTGCTGTCGAAGGACGGCTCCGTCATTCCCGGCCTCTACGGCATCGGGGAATTGATCGCCACCAATATTTACGGGTATGACGACGGCGGGCACGGAGCGACCCTGCAATACTGCATGAGCACCGGGCGCTTTGCGGCCGAGCATATTATTGCCTCTATGCGGTAGAGGGTTGGGATTTTCGCGATGTGACGTCTTGATGTGACATCTTTATGCAACAGATTATGGGAGTACTGAAAAATAGCCTGAGACGGAGCAGGGCTCGGGCCGGAAGCAGTACTCCTTTTTTGATTCTTAAAATATCTTTTTCTCAACATTATAAAATATATTTACTTTTTTTGATTTTT
>CANSWW010000061.1 GCA_947650845.1 uncultured Lachnospiraceae bacterium | reverse complement strand
CGCGCCCTTCTCCCCATACGGAACCGCCGTCTCGACCGAATCCAGAGGATGCAGCCGCTCCGGTTGGATCACAGGACTGCCCTCAAAAAGCGCCAGGTTAAAAGCATCGGCAAAAACATCCGGCCGTCTCATAAATTCTTTCGTAACGGTATCTTTCTTCCCCATACGCAAAATCTCCTTAAAAAGCATCCGCGCCCAACCCCGGATAGTAGGCGGGGCGTATAAAATAAGTAACACCGGAGGACAAAACCACTGTACCACACTTTCCGGAATCTGTCATTGGACAGTTAGTCCAAAGAGATTAAGCAGGGAAATCTTTATTCATGCAAGTTACGGTTACTCCAAAAGAAATTCTTTTCTAAACCCACATGCGCCGCTGGCGCGGCGCACCACCACGCTGCCCATGCCAATTAAAAACCCCATAACGACCCGTTTCACCGAATAGCTGTATATTCTCTCCGGCCGGTTTCGATCATAACGAACGGTAACCGGTGTTCCGATCCCGGATGCCAAAGGAACTTGTATACGATTCCCTGATACAATGTTTCTGCCATTAACCCGATAAGAAACCTTCGCTAATTTTGCATTACGCCACTTTTCGTTTGTCGGATTCGTTGATTTTATAGAAACAATCGTTCCATTCGTTTTCATTGTCTTTCCACGTTTTACCGCAAAAAGAACGCAATTAAAAAAGGCAAAAGAAAACGATACGCCCGCTACCATATATAAGACTATTACATCCCGCTCCATACGCCCCCCTATGCCAAATCACTGTTTTCAAAAAACCGAACAGACAGCATGGCCGACATAGAAAAGACAACAAGACCAATAATAACGCTTAAAACAGCCAATGCCGTTGTCGGAATCCTATCCAAATGAAATCTTACCGCATTTTCCGGCTTAAACAGAAAGGCAAATAAAACAGGGGACGCCATTATAATTATGACAAACACAAATTTTGTCCTTTCGTATCCCAGCTTATATAAAGCAGGAAAATAAAAAGATAACGGTATCGTGACTGCCAAAAAAACGACAGCCGCCATTCTGATATCAAACACTCCCAATTTCGGAAAAATAATAGTGTCAATCCCAAAAACCAAACAGCAAACCGCATAAATCATCAAACAAAAACAATATTTTGAAAGCACAATCATTTTTCGGGGATAAGGCAATGCACAGAGTAGAGTCGTCGCCTTCGGATACCGGCACTCCTTTAAAGAAACATACTGAGTCAACATAAAAATGCTAAAAATAACAGCAAGCGTAAATCCCATTGCCCCCGTCGCTTCCGGCATCCGCCAAAGCATAAAAGGCGGAATCAAAAATGACGCGATCAGCATAATGCCCGCATATTTCCTCACAATCAGAAAGTCCTTTCTCACTAAACTAAACAACATCCCTTTTTCTCCCTTCCACATTCGCAAGCATAACGTCCTCAATTGTCGGCCTTTCCATAAGAACATCCCGCATAACCTTCCTCACATCAGAACCCTGCTTTGTAATTCCCGTAAAGCCAAAAGCGCTTTCCTCAATATTCAAAAAATATTTTCTGGTATCCGCATTCAGGCCCTCCGTCCCGCCCTTAATAATTTGATAGCTGTCAAGCAGCCGGTCTTTTTCCTCCTGAAAAACAATCTCCCCATTATCAATCATAATCAGCATATCCGCAATCTTTTCCAAATCAGAAGTAATATGCGTAGAAAAAAACACGCCCCTTCCCCCTCTGCCCATATAATCCTTCAATATACTTAAAAGCTGGCCCCGAACAAGCGGGTCCAGGCCGCTTGTCGGCTCGTCCATAATAAGCAATTCCGCTTTATGAGAAAGCGCCAGAGCTAAAGCATACTTCATCCGCATTCCCTTTGACAAAGTACCGATTTTCTGCTTCGGATCCAGCGAAAACTGTTCCATATAACCCATAAAATCCCCTTCACACCAATTCCCGTAAGCAGGAGCAATTACATTTTTCATTTCTGAAAGCGTTAATTCATCATAAAAGCATCCCCCGTCAAGCACGATACCGATGCGGTCCTTTATTTTATTTTCATTCCCATCCATATCCATGCCAAAAAAGCTTATATTTCCGGATACCTTATTTGTAAGCCCCAAGACGCTACGCAGCGTTGTCGTCTTTCCCGCCCCGTTGACTCCGACAAATCCCGTAATACAGCCCTCCGGCAAATAAAAAGAGATATCCCTCAAGGCAAAATCACCATACCTTTTCTCCAATCCGGATACTTCTAAAATATGATCCATTCAACTCTCCTCCTCATACAAAATGTCCATCATAGCATTTAATTCATCCCTGCGAATACCCAAAGATTTCGCCGTCTGAATCATATCAAGCATTTTCTTCTCCACAAGCCGCCGCTTAGAATCGCGCAGCAATTCAACATTGCCTGTAGAAACAAAAGTGCCGATCCCGACCTGGCTTGTTACAAATCCCTCCCCCTCCAATTCATCATAAACCCTCCGTATTGTCAAAACGCTAACCTTTAAATCATTAGCAAAAGCCCGAATCGACGGAAGCGCATCGCCCTCTGCGAATTCCCCTTTTAAAATTGCGTCCTTAATCTGCTCCTTGATCTGTTGATAAAGAGGAGCCTCCGATGAATTCGAAATTACAACCCTCAAATATCCCGCCTCCTTTAGTGTGATGTTTCTACATACACAGTATACACATACAGCACTCACATGTCAATACCCCATCCCCCCTTTTTCTAAAAAACACCTGCCCATCCCCAAAAAGAAACACGACAAAGCCACCCCCACCTTCACGTCCCATTTGCAGAATGCGACCCGCTTGCGAAATGCAGCTTGTTTGCAGAATACGGCGCGTTGGCGGAATGCGGTGCGTAACAGCCGGGGTTCCTATGCCCTTCCTGCCGGGGCCCTTTACAAACGCCGGTCCTTAGCGAGCGCAAGCCGCAGGCGCAGCGCGAGCTTAGTACCGCTGCGTTTGTAACGGAGCGAGAGCGCGCCCCGGCAGGAAGGGCATAGGAACCCCGGCGTCACTCCCCCCATCCCCCCAACCTCCCCCTCTCAAAAACAACCAAATTTTCATCCTTTTTTCATACACAAAACCCTCCCCCAGTGGTATACTAACCCATAAGACCGTCCCTTCGGTCCCCGCCGCCGCGCGGCCAAATAAAAAAACGCGGAGGACTTACCATGAACTCCTTTGTCACCTGCAAAAACGTCAAAAAAACCTACCAAATGGGCGAAGTCACGATCAACGCCGTAGACGGCATCGACTTCGAAATCGAAAAAGGCGAATTCGTCGTCATCGTCGGGCCCAGCGGCGCCGGCAAGACCACGGTTCTAAATATCCTCGGCGGCATGGACAGCGCCTCCTCCGGCACAATCCTCGTAGACGATACCGACATCACCGCCTACACCGAAAAGCAGCTTACCCGCTACCGCCGCGAGGACATCGGCTTCGTATTCCAATTCTACAACCTAGTGCCCAACCTAACCGCCCTAGAAAACGTCGAGCTGGCCCTCGAAATCTGCAAAGACCACCTAGACGCCCACACCGTCCTAAACGAAGTAGGCTTAGGCGAGCGCGCCGGCAACTTCCCGGCCCAGCTCTCCGGCGGCGAGCAGCAGCGCGTCTCCATCGCCAGAGCCCTCGCCAAAAACCCGAAGATCCTGCTCTGCGACGAGCCGACCGGCGCCCTCGACTACCAGACCGGCAAAGCAATCCTCAAGCTTTTACAAGACACCTGCCGCGAACGCGGCATGACCGTCATCGTCATTACCCACAACTCCGCCATCGCTCCCATGGCCGACCGCGTCATCGAAATCAAAAACGGCCGCGTCCATAAGCTGCGCACCAATCCCGAGCCCATGCCCGTAGAACAGATCGAGTGGTGACGCCATGACCAAAAAACTCTGGAAAGATTTTTTTATGGAAATCCGCGGCACACTGCCGCGCTATCTCTCGATCCTCTTCATCGTAGCCCTCGGCGTAGCCTTTTTCTCCGGCGTGCGCGCCTCCGAGCCCGATATGCGCCTCTCCGCCGACACCTACTATGACGAAGCCAACTTCATGGACATCCGCGTTTTAAGCACGCTCGGCCTCACCGACGACGACCTGGCGGCGATCCGCGCCCTGCCCGGCGTCTCCGACGCCCAGGCCCTCGCAAGCGTCGACGCCTTTTTAGAAAACGGCGAAAAATCCCTCGTCGCCACCGTACAGTCCCTCACCGGCGACATCAACCGCTACCGCATTTCCGAAGGCCGTCTGCCCGAAACCACCGGCGAATGCCTTCTCGACGAAGCCTTCCTTCTGTTCGGCGATTACCGGCTCGGCGATACCATCCGTCTGCGCTCCGGCACGGACGACCCGCTCTCCGACAGCCTCGCCGGAGAAGAATACACGATCGTCGGCTTCGGCCTCTCCCCGATGTTCCTCTCCTGGGACCGCGGCGCGGCCACGATCGGCGGCGGCGAGGTCGCCGGCTTTGTCGTACTAACGCCGGAAGCCTTCCAAACCGATGTCTATACCCAGATTTTCGTCACCGTCGACGACGCCGACCCCTTGATGTGCATGACCAAAGAATACGACCAGGCCGTCGAGCCCACGCAGAAGGCCATCGAAGCCATCGCCGAGGAACGCTGCGAGATCCGCTACCACGAGCTCACCGACGAGCCCTACCGGGAGCTCGAAGAAGCCCGGCAGGAGGTCGCCGACGGCCGCGCCGAATTAGAGGACGCCCGCCTCCGGCTCGAAGAAGCCCTGCAGACGCTCACCGACGGCGAGGAACAGATCGCCGAGGCCCGCCTCCAGCTAAGCGACGCCGAAATCGAGATCGAGGTCAACGAACGCCTTATAAAAAGCTCCGAGCAAAGCCTCGCCGGCGGCCGCGCCGAGTATGCCCGGGGCGAGGCCGAATACAACGAAAACGCCCAGATGCTGGCCGAAGCCCAGGCCCAGCTTACCGAGGGCAAAATCGCCTACCGCATCAACGAGCAAAAGCTCGCCGACGCCAGAGAGCAGCTGGCCGCCGGGCAGCAGCAGCTTGACAGCGCCAAACAGCAGATCGCCGAAAACGAGGAGAGCTACCAAAGCTCCCTCGCCCGCATCGACAGCCTCGGCAACCCGCAGACCGACCAGCTCTACGGCCGCGCCCTCCTAGAAGGCTACGCCGAACGCCTTTTGAACGACACCACCAGTCTGCTCTCCTGGCAGCTCTACGTCGAGCAGATTTATACCGAGGGCAAAATTTCCGAGGAAACCTACCAGGCCCTGCTTCTTTTGGGCCCGGAGGAAATCGCCGGCTATGTCATCGCCTACGCCGCCGTCGTTTCCTATGAAGAAGCCCTGGCCGCCGTCGGCCCCCTTGAGGAACAGCTCGCCCAGGCCCAGGCTCAGATCGCCGACGGCGAACGCCAGCTGGCCGAGGCCTGGACGCAGATCGAGGACGGCGAGCGCCAGGTCAAGGACGGCCAGGCGCAGCTGGAGGAGGGCAGCCGCGAGCTGGTCAAGGCCGCGGTGCAGATCGAGCTGGCCGAGGAGCAGCTCGCCCAGGGCAAGGAGCAGCTCGCCGACGCAAAGGAGCAGCTCGCAAGCGGCCAGGCCGAGCTCGCCGAAAAGGAGCAGGAGCTAAAGGACGGCTGGACCGAATATTACCGCAACAAAGCCGAGGCCGACCAAAAAATCGCCGACGGCGAGGAGGAGCTCGCCCAGGCCGAGGCCGACATCGCCAAGGCGGAACGCGAGTTAAACCTCTTGGAGGATCCGCAATGGTTCGTCCTGGACCGGGGCGGCGTCCAGGCCTACGTCGAATATAATTCGGACGCCGACCGCATCGGCGCCGTCGGCGAGGTGTTCCCGGCGATCTTTTTCCTGGTCGCCGCCCTGGTAAGCCTCACCACCATGACCCGCATGGTCGAGGAGCAGCGCACCCTGATCGGCGTCATGAAGGCCCTCGGCTACGGCAAAGCCGCCATCGCCGCCAAATACATCCTCTACGCCCTGAGCGCCAGCTTAATCGGCAGCGTCCTCGGCGTGCTGGTCGGCGAATTCGTCCTGCCGCAGGTTATTTTGAGCGCCTACGGCATGCTCTACCTGAACCTGCCCGTGCGCCTTACGCCCTTAAACCTGGAATACGGCCTGATGTCCACTGCGATCGCCGTCCTCTGCACGACGGCCGCCACCGTTTTCGCCTGCTTCAAGGAGCTGATGGCCGGTCCTGCCCTGCTGATGCGGCCCGCGGCCCCCAAGCAGGGAAAGCGCGTGTTTTTGGAGCGCGTTTCCTTTATCTGGAATCGTCTGAGCTTTACCTCCAAATCCACCGTCCGCAACCTGTTCCGCTACAAAAAGCGCTTCTTTATGACCGTATTCGGCATCGGCGGCTGCATGGCCCTCTTGATGGTCGGCTTCGGTCTGCGCGACTCGATCCACGCCATTATCAAGAACCAGTACCGCAATATCTGGGTCTATGATTCCTATGTCACGATCGACGACCATGCCGAGCCGGAGGAGCGCGACCGGCTGAAGGAATTTTTAGAGGCCGCCGAGGGCATTGGCAGCGTCCTCGAGATCCGCCAGATCCTCATTGACGTGGAGGCGGGCGGCACGACCAAGTCGGCGACCCTTTTCGTACCGCAGTCCACCGTCGGCCTGGAGGATTTTATCATCCTCAAGGACCGCTTGAGCGGCGAGCATTACGAGCTTACGGACGACGGCGTGATTATCAACGAAAAGCTGGCTTCCATGCTGGGGCTCTCCGCCGGGGATACGATCACGTTAAAAGACGGCGATACCCGCCGCTACAGCGCCACGGTTTCGGCCGTCTCCGAAAATTATTTGAACAATTTCCTCTATATGACTCCGGCCCTTTACGAATCGCTCTACGGGGCCGAGCCGGTCTACAACAACCTGTTTATGAACCTGGAGGAGAACGCGCCTCTCACGGAAGAGGATTTGAGCAGCCTGCTTTTGCAGCAGGACAATGTCACCGGCGTCACGCTGGTATCGTCCCTGCATGAGCAGGTGGAAAATATGATGAGCAGCCTAGACCTCGTCGTCTGGGTGCTGATCCTCTCCGCCGGGCTCTTGGCCTATGTCGTCCTCTATAACTTAAACAACATCAACATCACCGAGCGGCGGCGCGAGCTGGCCACGCTCAAGGTGTTAGGCTTCTATGATATGGAGGTCGCCGAATACGTCTACCGCGAAAACGTCCTCTTGACCGTCTGCGGCTGCCTGTTCGGCGTCGTATTCGGCTTCCTTTTGCACCGCTTCGTCATCTTGACGCTGGAGGTTGATATGATTATGTTCGGACGCGCGATCCGGCCCTTGAGCTACGCGCTCAGCATCCTGATTACCTTCCTCTTTGCCGCCTTTGTCAATTTTATCATGTACTTCAGCCTGAAGAAGATCAACATGGTGGAGTCATTAAAGAGCGTGGAGTGAAAACGCGGCGAAAACCAAAATCGGCGGCATATCTGCCTTCCGCCAAATCCCTTGGCGAAGCGCAGAAATATGCCGCCGCAATGCTCTTCACAGCTCCCCTACAGTCCTCCTTCTTCCTCATACAACCGTCGGCAAGCTTCCCGAGGGCCCTCGGCAAACACCTGCCTGAGCCTCTGCACGACCCTCTTTTCCCGCAGCCACGCCAGCAGCATCGGCGAAAACCGGCGTCCCTCCTGCGAAAGCGCTTCTAAAAGCGCCTGATCAAACCCCGTCCCGATTCCGATCTCCACCTTCGCCGGATCGGTCCGGTTTTCCAGCCAGTCCATGAGGGCGATCACATCCACCATCTGCCGCCCGGGGCTTTCCAGGCGCTTATAGCACGAGGGGTAGCCATGGGTTCCGTCATAGAAGCGGTGGTGGCCCAGCGCCGCCTCCGCGTACCGGCTGGTGGAGGGCCTTCTTGACAGGCGCCGCGCGCCCAGCTGGGCGTGGAGCTGGGCCATCTCGTATTCCTCCGCCAGCCACTGCCGCCCGATTTTCGAGTACAGGTACAGGAAATTTAATTTGCCCACGTCGTGGAACAGGCCGCACTGCCGGGCGTAATCCACGATTTTTTGCCGCTTATCCTCCGGGTTTTCTACCTCGCGAATCCACTCGATGTCGTCAAAAAAGTCTGGCTCCTCCGCCGCTACCTCGCTGCAGAGCACGGCCGCCGCCTGCCCTACGAGCCACGAATGAATATAGAGGTCGGGGAAAAAGCGGATCATCAGCTTTTGCAGAAACTCGCTGTAGCGGATGCTGCAGTCCGTCTCCACAAAGGTTTCCGCCAGCTGTCTGAGATAATAAAACAGCGTCTCGTTCTCCGACCCCTCCGGGAATGCTTCCATATAGTCCATGATGTGTTCGTAGAGGCCGCCCAGGTATTCTGTCCGGCCGGGAAGGAGCTCCGGGTATTCGCGCAGGTACTGGCAGTAGAAGGCCGGCACGGAGATCATGGCGAACATGCCGTCGGCCGAGAAATCCCCCCGGTCGGCGCCGTCCATCAATTCCTCCAGCTTTGTGAGCAGCCCCGGCAGCGTATCCAGGCCGCAGTAATATTCCACCGCGTAGAGGCGGAACGCGGCCGGGGCGGACGGCGTCTCCCCTCTTGCGAGCGCTTCTTCCACCTGGCTCTGGTATACGATATAGACCGATTCCATGACCGCTTCCACGTCCTGGGGCGTCATGCCGTGCTCCCTGGCGTGGGACATGCTGGCCGCCATCTGCTGATGCGTGGCCCTTACAAAGCGCTCCCAGGGCAGGTTCGGCTCCTTTCTCCGATAATCGGAATCCTGCATAATCTGCAGCGTCCCCCGCACGATCTGAATCTTGGCGCCGGCGCTTTTAAACTGGCCCAGGGACATATTGGCGCGGGAGCGCAGGATATACCCGCGCGTCTCGGTATCCTCGATCTCGTCATAGTATTTCAGATACGCCGCGGCCTCGGTAAAGCACAGCCGCATCTGCGACATGTAGGCCTCGCTCTCCGACAGCTCAAGGCCGATCAGCTTATTGCAGACGGTATTGCGCCCGATTCCCAGCCAGTACAGCTCCCGGATCAGGCCGGCCCGGTCCTTTAACAGACGCGCCATCGTCAAAAACGCCTGATGGATCTGGCAAAACAGCCCGGCGTCGACCTCTTCCCTGCCCTTTAAAAGCTCGCCCGCGAATTCCAGCAGCCCCTTTTTTTCTTCTTCGTCGGCCTCGGGCAGATGCTCCAGCGCCGGAAACAGCTGGCCGCGCAAGAGCTCCATATTGCGCTTTACCTTGGCGGCGGCCTTGCTCCGGCTTTCCTGCCAATCGGCAAAATATTCCTCAAAGGACAGGCCGGCCGGCTTTACCCTCGCCGTGCCGGACAGGATTTCCCGGACGTTCGTAAGATATTCTTCCTGATATGGCTGCATGCTTTCCCCTCTTTCTCTCACTGTCCCAGACGCTTTTGCAGAATTTCCTCCAGCCGCCTGGGGTCTACCGGCTTGGAGAGGTGTTCGTCCATCCCTGCTTCCCGCGAGCGGCGGATGTCCTCTGCAAAGGCGTTCGCCGTCATGGCGACAATGCAGACCGACTGCGCGTCTTTCCTCGAGAGGGCGCGGATTTTCCTCGAGGCTCCATAGCCGTCCAGCACCGGCATCTGGATATCCATGAAAATCAGGTCGTAGTAGCCCTCCGGCGATTTTTCAAACATTTGCACCGCCATTGCCCCGTTATCTGCCGCTTCGGCCTGTATTCCGGTCATCTCCAAAAGCTCCAGGGCGATTTCCTGGTTGAGCTCGTTATCCTCGACTAACAATACCCGGTATTTGCTGTAATCTGCGTGCGCGTCGAGATAGGCGTCTTTGTCCTGCCGGCTTTCCTGGGCCAGCTCAGAGAGCGCCGCGAACAGGCGGCTTTTGAACAGGGGGCAGGGCACGAAGGCATTGACGCCGGCCCGCTGCGCCCGGTATTCGATCTGCGGCCAATCGGCTTCGGATACCAGCAAAATCGGGAAGTCGCGCCCGGCCAGCTGCCGCACGTGGGCCGCTACCTCCAGCACCGGCAGGTCCGATAGCTCTTCTCCCAGCAAAAGCGCGCAGGGCATTTTTTCTTCGTACTGCGCTTCCGTAATCCGGGTCACGGCTTCCATCCCGCTGGTTACGCGCACGGGCCGCAAGCCCCCTTCCTGCAAATACCGCGTCATTTGCGCGGCCCGCTCCTCGAGGCTTTCCGCGACTACGATCGTCCTGCCTTCCTGCAGTTTTGCAAGCGTCTGCCGCCCCGACTCCAGGAAGGGGATTTCTACGGTAAAGCAGCTGCCGCGGCCTTCTTCGCTTTCGACCTGGATGCGGCCCTGCATGCGCTCGACCAGGCTTTTTACGATGGCCATCCCCAGGCCTGTGCCTTCGATTTTGCTGGCTGTCGTATTGCTGGCCCGCTCGAAGGGCTGGAAGATTCGCTCGAGGAATTCCTGGCTCATCCCCATTCCGTTGTCCCGGCACCAAAAGCGCAGCCAGAGCTGGCCGGGGCTTCGGGTTCTGTCGGCCTGGGGGGCGGGGGCGTTTGCTTGGATGGCGGCGGCGTTCGCTTGGACGGCAGCGGCGGCATTTGCTTGGGCGGCGGCATTGTCGGCCTGGGACGCGTCGGAGCGGATGACGGCGGGGACGTCGCCGGCCGGAGCGGACTCTGTCCGGTATTCTTCGAACAGGATTTGGATCCGGCCTTCTTCCTGGGTATATTTTACGGCGTTATTGATAATGTTTACGATAATCTGGCGCAGGCGTAAGGGATCTCCGATCAGCTGTTCTTCCCATACCGAGCCGACTTCCAGCTGCATGTCCTGGTTTTTCTGGCTGGCCTGGGGACGCACGATGACGGCGATGTCATGCACCAGGTCAGCCAGGGAAAAGATTTCTTCGTTCAGCGTCATGCGGCCGCTGTCAATCCGGGACATGTCGAGCACGTCGTTTACCAGGCTCATCAGATGGGTTGACGCGGTCTGGATTTTTTGCAGACAGTCCTGGACGCGCAGCTTTTCGTCAATATGGGACAGGCCGATGGCCGTCATTCCGATAATGGCGTTCATGGGAGTGCGGATGTCGTGGGACATGTTGGAAAGGAAATTGCTCTTGGCCTGGTTGGCGGCTTCCGCTGCTTTCAGGGCGTCCTCTAAGGCGGCGTTCATGTGCTCCAGCTCGCTTAAACGCTGGCGACGGCTTCCGGCCGGCTCTAAAATCCACAGCTCCTGAGCTTCGCCAAAGGGCATGGGGGTCGCCTCCAGGCCCTCGGAGACGGCGGCGGCGTCCAGACCGCACAGTTCCTTTGCGGAGCGGTTCGTGAGGGCCGCGGCGGCGGCGTCCGCCTGTATAATGCGGGCGCGGCCAAGGGCGTCCCGCTTCGTAAGAAGATAGCCTCTGGCTTCTTCTGTGTTTCCGCTTTGCATATTTGACGTGTTTTGCATGTATAAACCCCTTATTGCTTTTTGTTGGACGGATCGGGAGTGAGGATGGATATGGAATTATTATACTATGGTTTGAGGGGGATTACAATTCTTTCTACGAAACATTAGAGGGATTAAACATTAGAGGGATTCGGGGCTGTTCGGGGGTGGGAGACGGGGACAAGACGCTGAGATTTTTGGACAGGCCTCGGCCGGAAGCTCTGGCTGTTGCGTTTCTGCTTCTATTAACAGGCTGTGTGGGAGCGGTGGTAAGAGAGTATTTTTTGCCGGGGATTTTTTATTGGCCCCTTTGGACTAACTGTCCAATGACAGCTTGCCGCAAATGTGGTATCGTATATTTGCACCTATCTTATTTCGGAGCTCATCTTACTCTTTCAGAGGACAGGGCGTAAGGATTCTCTTATGCGCCTGTTTACAAGTTCCCGGTACGTGTAGTAAAATAAAAGGAGAACAATTCTATGGTAAAAAGCAAAGCAACCGCCGCGCACCCGCAAAAGACAAAGATACGGCGCAACTACAAGGACGGCCTATTCCGCCTGGTCTTTTCGGATAAGGAAGGAGCGCTTGAGCTGTACAACGCCCTGAACGGCTCGGCCTACACGGATCCGGACTTGCTGGAGATCACGACGATCGAGGACGTGATCTATATGGGGTTCAAAAACGACCTGTCCTTCCTGGTGGAGACAGAAAACGAGCTCGACCTGTACGAAGCCCAGAGCAGCTGGTGCCCGAACATGCCGCTGCGCGGCCTGATCTATTTCTCAAACCTATACCAGGGGTATGTCGCAAGCCGTGGCCTGGATATCCATTCCAGCCAGCTGATTCCCCTGCCCCGCCCGGTTTACATGGTTTTCTACAATGGCACGAAAGAACGGAGGGAGCAGGAGGTGCTCCGGCTCTCGGAAGCCTTTGAAGGAAAAAAAGCAGGGCAAGAAGAAACGCTCCAGGTCGTAGTGAAGGTATGGAATATCAATTACGGGCATAATAAAGAATTGATGGCAAGCTGTAAGCGGCTTCACGATTACGCGTACTTGGTGGAACAGATACGAGCCAACCAACAGCAGGGGGAAACGCTCCCAGACGCGGTCGACCACGCGGTATCGGACTGCATTAAAAATAATATCCTAAAGGACTTTCTTTTAAAACACCGAGGGGAGGTGCGAAACGTGTTATTGACGGAATATGACGAAGAACTCCACATCCGGAGCGAGAAGCAGTTGAGTTATAAAGAGGGCATGGAACGCGGCATGGAACAATGCATCCGCCTTTTTATCCAAAACTATCTAAACGAGGGAAATCCCTGCGAAGCCCTGTCGGACAGGCTGCAAAAAAGCTTTTCCCTATCGGCGGAGCAAGCATTGTCCTATGTAAAAAAATACGCCCAGAGCTGCTAAAGCAATCCCCCCTTAACCATCGCGTCAAAAAACCAGGCAGACACCAGGCAAAGTCCTCCTTTGCCCGTTGTCTGCCCGGCCCTCATACCGGCAAAAGCCGCATTTCTAACAGGGCGCGGGCGCATCCGCGCCCTCTCTTTTTATACCCTCGCCACCCCGCTGTCCCGCGCCGCCTGCGCCACGGCTGCCGCCACCGCCGGGGCCACCCGCGCATCAAGCGCGCCCGGGATCACATATTCCG
>CANSWW010000060.1 GCA_947650845.1 uncultured Lachnospiraceae bacterium | reverse complement strand
TGCCGATTCCGTGGCCGGGCGTCAAGAACAATCGCGACAATTTCACAGAAAATTTACATTTTTGTAAACTCGAGGTGTTTTATGAATTCTTCGGCAAAGGAGGTGTTTCCTGCTAACTGCAGGCTTTGACAGTTCGCGATGAGAGCCGAGACATATTCTTTGTCCTGGCAAACGGCGTATCGTGCGCATCCGCTGACCGCGCTGTTTCCGACTGCTTTCACCTTTCCCCGAAGTCCTGTCGGCAGAATTCCCAGGGTAAATAAATCTTCTTCCCGCACATGCGTCCCGAATCCGCCGGCCAGATATACGGCGTCGATTTCCCGGGGCTCTACCCCCTGTGACCGGCACAGGCACACAAGGGCTGCGGCTACCGCTGATTTGGCCAGCTGGAATTCCCGCACATCCTTCTGCGTAAGCTTTGCATTCGTATGGAATATCAGCTCTTTTTCCATATAGCCGCCAGGATCGATATGGCTTTGCTCCACTGCCTGCGCCAGCAGCGACAGGTAGCCGCTGCCGCAGATTCCGGTTGCTTCTTTTTCTCCGATTGTATGATAGCGCCAGCCCTTCTCATAAAAAAAGGCGTCGATCGCCCCTTCACACGCCCCTTGTCCACAGCTTAGGTTCCCGCCCTCGAACGCCGGTCCGCAGGCCGCGCCGGCGCAGGAAATCCGCCCTCCTCTGCGAAGCGCCATCTCTCCGTTGGTGCCCAGGTCCAACAGCAGGAAATCTCCGCTCTCCTTTTGCAGAAGCTCGTATAAGTCCATCACTACATCGCTGCCGATATAGGCGCTGACCGGCGCGAGGACCTGCACCGGGAACGGAAACGGCGGCAAAGATATTTCCCTGTATTCGGTCACCGGACAGCAAAAAGGCGCCGCTGCCAGGGGCGCCGGGTCTACGCCCATGAACAGGTGCGTCATGGTCGGGTTGCCGCAAATCGTCATTCGTCGGATGGGACCGGCGAGCCCTTCCTGGATGGTTGCGATCGCAGCTTCCATTTCTTTCCATAGGACTTCCTGCAAGGGGGCCGTTCCGACGCGGCCGGCTGCTGCCAGGCGACTGATTACATCCGCACCGAAGGCCCTCTGCGGGTTCAAAAAGGTATATTCTTTGACAATTCGGCCTTGCCGCAGATCGACTAATTCCAAAACGACGGTTGTCGTTCCGATGTCCGCCGCCAGCGCATATCCTTCCTCTTGGCCTGGTCCGAAGGAGGCTGTTGCGCAGCCGCTGATGCGAAAGCCTTCTTCCGGGGCGACGACCTCAAACCGGCAATCGTTTTCCCAGCGTTCATGGCAGCAGGCCAGGCGCAGGCCGGCGCGCAGCTCTTCTTTTGTTAGCAGCGCCGCCTCCGCCCGGCTCACCGGCAGCGTGCCCTCCAGCAGCCGGATGCGGCATTTGCCGCACCGCCCGGTTCCGCCGCAGGCCGTCTGCATCCCCGCCAGGGGAAAGGCTGCCGCCTCTCCCCGCTTTCCCTGGTACTTCATGGAATAAGCGCCGGCAGCGCGTCCGCCAGCTGCACGGCGTCCTCGGTATAAAGATCCGCTCCGATTTCATCGGCAAAGGCCTGCGTGACCGGCGCGCCGCCGACCGCTACCCGCACTAAGTCCCGCAGGCCGGCCTCCTTCAGCGCCTCGATGACGGTTTTCATATTTCCCATGGTCGTTGTTAAAAGGCTCGACAGGCATAAGACTTGCGGCCGGTATTCCTGTACTGCCTCCACAAACCGCTTTGCGCTTACGTCTACGCCCAGGTCGATTACTTCAAACGATTTTGCCTTCATCATCAGGATGCAGAGGTTTTTCCCGATGTCGTGCAGATCTCCTGCCACGGTTCCCATGATGATCCGGCCCCGACTCCCCGCGGAGGTGTGTACCAGATATGGCTCCAGAATTTCGATCGCCGCGTTCATACAGCGCGCGCCTACAAGGACCTCGGGGATGAATGCCGTTCCCTCGGCCCACTTTCTGGCAATATCGTCCATCCCGGCCAACAGCCCTTCGTCCAGAATCTGCGCCGCGTCGATTCCCTGCTCCAGCGCTTCCTTTACCAGCGCGTTGATTTCCTGCATCTTTCCTGTAATCAGCAAAGAGCGGATTGATTCGATTGTATTCATCGCATCCCTCCTGCGGTTTCTTTGTCGCGCGCGCCTGCCTGCGCGCCGTATCGGTATGCTTCCTCGATAAAGGCCACGAAATTTTCCAGCGGCACATTGTCCTCAAGCCGGTTGTTCAGCGTAAAAATCATTTTGCCTTTGCCTGGCTGATAAAACGTATCAATAAAGTGCCGCGCCTCGGCTTTTACTTCTTCCACTGTGCCGAATGGCAGGATTCGCTGCAAATCCATACCGGCCCAAAAGGAAAGCCGGTCGCCGAACTCGGCCACAATCTCCTGCTCGTCCATGGCGTATTTCTGGATCGGGTGCAGGACGTCCACCCCGGCCTCGATGATCTGCGGGATCAGAGCCTTCGCGTCTCCGCAGCTGTGAAGGAACACATGCAACCCAAACCCATGCGCCAGATCGCACAGCTCCTTATAATAGGGAAAGTAAAATTCCCGAAACATATCCGGCGAAATAAAGGCTCCCTTCTGCATGCCCCAGTCGTCTCCAAAGCCGACTCCGTCGATCCCGGCTTCCGTTATGCCGCGCCGGATCGCCGCCTTAAAAAATTCCGTTACCTTGCGGTTCACCTTGTGCACCTGCTCCGGGTTCATGTATAAATCCGTCAGCGCATTCGCCATGCCCCGGTAATCCCACAGCTTTGTCCACATTCCGCCCGAAAACCATGCCAGACGGTAGCGGCCGTCCGCCTTGGGCGCCAGGCTGTACATCAAAGGATCGGCTCCGTCCGGCGCATCCTCCGAAATTTGGTTAAAGGTCTCCCAGCTGATCGCGTGCGCTTCGTCCACGCCTACGGAACCCACCCGGCCCACCGACGGATCGTCTCCCGCTACGTTGCACCAGGTATACTTGTCGCCCGGTTCTCCAAACAGAGACGGCTTGCGGATATAAAATACCTGCATATCCTCCGGGTAGGCGCGAAGCAGCTGCCGGATAGCCGGCTGCTTCTCCGCTCCCAATTCGTCAATATGAAGCCAGTTCCCGCAGGAAACCGCCGCCCGGCGCGCTCCCTGTCCTTCAATCAGGCTTTTCATCTCTTCTCTGCTCAGAGGAAGATATTTGGCCTCCGGAAAATTATTTACGTCGATCATCTTTGTCCCCTCCTGGCCTCGTTGTATTGTTTTACACTGGCAAAAAACTGCTCGATGTTCTCCCAGTTCGCCGTCGGCGGGATATCGCAGCCGCTGGAAAGCACAAAGTTTGTGTGCGATGCGCACGTATCGCACAGCTGCCGGACCGCCTCGTCCATCTCCTTCTTCGTTCCTGCTTTAAAATAGGCTACCGGATCCAGGTTGCCCAAAATTGGAATATCCGCTTCGGCCTTTGAGAGGATTTCCTCTAGCGGCGCAGCATTGCCGAAATGATACGCCGCGCATCCGGTATCGAAAATGCCCTCCAGCGCCAGGGCCGTATTCGGCCCGCAATTGTGATAGAGAATCGAAAACGTATCCTCCTGCAGTTCTTCGCAGATTTCCCGGATATAGACGCTGGAAAATTCCTTTAACCAGGCCGGCGAAAGAAGGCCCGCCAAGGGCTCCGCCAGGATCACTCCGTTGGCCCCCGCCTGGCGAAACGCCTCGATGTACCGCTTTAAAAAATCGGTCGCTTTGCGAAGCAGCAGCCGCACCAGCTCCGGCTCCATCATACATTGAATCAGGATCTCGCTCACATCCATCAGCCGGCCGGCCAGCGAAAACGGCCCGGTCACTCCCGCAAACACCGGCCGGTCTACGCCCCTTTGCACCAGTTTTTTCACGGCATCGACCGCGATCTGGCAGCGCCCGGCCCGCACCGGGGGAATCGGAAGGCTCTCTGCCTCCTCCTGGCTGCGGATTAAGCGGCCCAGCACCGTCAGCACCTCGTCCCGCTCAAACCGCACGCGCGCGCCAAATGCCTCTGCCTCCAGCGACAAATCCATCGGGCTCAAAAACGCCGCCTGTCCCGGCAGCCGCTCGCCAATCAGCGCCATCGCTTCCGCCTGAAGCCCGCTGTCCGTAACCAGGTCGCCGACCGGGACGTCCAAAAGCTGCGCCGCCGGGAATGAGAGGATTGCCAAGGCCCTTACGTCCGGCCCCATGAGTTCCCGCTTCCACTCTTTGAACGAATACTGCATAAAGCTGCCCCCTTCCTCTAGGACTCCAGCCGCAGCGACACAAGCGCGTTGCGCCGGATCTCGGAAATCGTAATCTCTCCGCCAAAAACCGCTTTCGCCGAACCGTCCGGGTTATTCTTCTTCCCGATCTTTACTTCTTTGCAGGGAATCTCCCGCTCGGCCAAGTCCGTGCAGACCGCCGCTTTAAAAAGATGCCGGTTGACCGTGAGCGTAACGTCTTTTTTGGCAAACGGATAGGGATTTAACAGGCGCAGTATCGTCCCTCTTTGATTTTCCGCGTCCTTAAACGCGCTCACCTGCAGACCGTCCGTCGAACCAAACAGCGCCAGGCTGTCCGGCAGGCTTCCGTCGTGGCTGTATTCCGGGAAGGAAACCGCGCGGATCGGATTGACGTAGCTCTGTGCCGCCTGGATATAATCGGTCTCCTGGTCAACCGGCATAAAGGCGTACTCACAGGTAAACGTCCCCTGCATCTGCGAGGCCGGCGTCAGGTCGGCCGAACCGCTGCGCCGCCCCGGCCGGTACTTCAGATCAATATTCCCCATAGCGCCGACACAGCTTATAAGCGTCAATGCCAGATGCGTTGTCTCCCTCTGATATATCTCATACTGCGGCAGTCCCTTATTGAGAATCACGAATCCGTTTCCTTCTTTGTCCTTTAAGCCGCTGTACTTATGGTTGTCAAATACCGGGTAATAGCGCTCATGCCAGCTTTGCTCGCTCTCTTTCGTAAGCGCGAAATCATTTTCCCGTTCGATCTCCCCCAGCTGGATATCCGCCACATGCGTCGAAAGCAATGCTCCCCCGTCAAAATGGACCTGCAGCCGATGGTTTTTCGCCCGGTTCTCGATACGGGTCGTAAAATATACCAGCTTTTCTTCTTTGCGAAGCGTCACTACGGTTATAACATCCAGGGCGCGCAAGGCTTCGCTGCGCGCTTCCCGCGTCGTCGTCTCCGGTATACGCATCCGATAGCAAAACTCCATGCTGGCCCCAAGCGGCGTATCCTCCAATACCCGCCGTTTTTCAAGAGCGCCTTGCGATGTAACCACGTAATCGTGTAGAGACGGCGAATAGTCGTACTCATCCCCCGCGTTTCCGTCGTCCTCCAGGATGTGCTGATTGCGAAATACCCGTCCGCTCTCCCGGTCCGCAATCGTAAAGGAGCCGTCCGCCTCGGCCCACACCGCAATGAGCCCGTTGTCAAGCATCTCTCCCTGCACCATCGAAGCGGTGCGTTTTTCGGGCAACTCGCTCTGCACCATTGAAGCGACGCGTTTTGCTTCCTGCTCCGGCAGCTTTTCCCTTTCTCGTGCCTTCAAAGCTTCCCTCGTCGCCGGCACGCCCTCGCGCAGATACAACGTCTCATAGCCATAGCCGGAAGCGGCGCACCGCAGACGAATCCGCGTCTTGTCATACCAGTCATCCGGAATCGGCGTAAAGGAAACCTTCGTATCCTTGAGATTGAAGCGCTCGCAAGAGAGTACTTCGTACTCGACCTCCCGGCCCTGCCCGTCGAATATGGCAAAGGTCTTATCCTTTACATAGACCTCGGCCTCTATCACCTGTGTCCTTGACGCCAGGCAAGTCGAGAATACCAGAAGCGGCCGTCCCTTCCCCTCTCCATAGCGGATCCGCTCGTGCAGCCCTTCCAGCTTCTCTTTTATCAGCGCATCCGCAAGCTGCCCTGCATATACCATACGCGAAAGGATTTCTTCATGGATCGCGTCCGTACAGCAGCAGCAAATACTGTCGTGGGCATGGTTCTCCACAATATATTTCCATCCGCGGCCAATCAGGGCCCCGTCCCGCTCCATTCCCTGCAAACTGCCAAACGCCGCCAACGGCTCCAGCTGATCCAGATACTTACGTTCTATGCGGAAATTTTTTTGCTTAATGTCCATCCGTGTCGCGCCGATGCTGTTATGCGTACGGCTCCGTTTCCCCTTGCGCAGCTCCCCGCGCACGATCTCCATCCGCTTTGCATACGGGCGGATCGCATCAATGTAATCCGAAAGCGTCGCCAATACAAACACATACTCCTGCCCCCGGCTTTCGTAGTATTCATTCAGCTCCCGGATCGCCGCCGGCAAAAACTTTTTGATAAAGCTCTGGTCGGAGCCGCACATCAGCAAATAATTCTCGCTGATGCTCCGCTCTTCCAACAGCTCAATATTTTCCTCTACGACCCGAACGTTCTTCTCCAAATCCTCGCAAAGAAACATCGCGTTCCCGTACCCGACCGGCATCCAATTCGCGATCAGGCGGCTGCCGTCCAGCCCCTCCCAAATAAAATCGTTATACCGCGAATCCTCCTCGCCAAACCCCCGGTACAGAATCGCGCTGTCCACGCCAAAGCCCTTCATCAACGTGGGAAAGACCGCCGACTGTCCGAAGGAATCCGGCACATATCCCACACGGTTGTAATCCGCGTAGCCGTCGGAAATCCCCTTGCTGATCAGCAGGTTGCGGATCATCCCCTCCGCTGTCGGCAGGTGCTCGTCCGGCTGCACATACCAGGGGCCGATCGGCAGCCGCCCCTCCGTGACATGGCGCCGAAAACGCCTCTCGTTTTCCGGCTTAATCGCAAAATAATCGTCGATAAAGCTCGTCTGTGCATCCAAATTGTAACACGTATATTCCTCATCCGCATCCATCGTCTCCAGCAGATCGTCCATAAATCGCACCAGCTTAATCCGGTTCTCCTGAAACGTCCGGTACCATTCCCGATCCAGGTGGGAATGCGGAACCACAAAAAATTTCTTCATACAGCCTCCCTGCAAACCGGGGCTGCCGCCAAAAACGCTATGTTTCGCAGACAGCCCCGCCCTTATCAGAATGTTATTTCAAAATCAACGGCCTCTTCCTCCGTCATCCCCTCGGACGCTTCCTTCTTTACAAGCACCAGGAGGATCACCGAAACGGCAATTCCCACGGCAATGCAAAGCGTAAACAAAAGCGGGTTGCTGGCCGGCGGGATCCCGATAATCCCCGACACGCCCGGCGTCGTAATCTGAAACGCCATCATCATGGCCCCGCCGACGGCCGCGCCCGCCATGTTGCAGCCAATCACGCGGACCGGGTCGCGAAACGCGTACGGCAGCGTCGCCTCCGCGATCCCCACCAGCCCGGTCACAATCGCGCCCGGCGCTTGCTTACGCTCGCTCTGCGTAAACTTTTTCGGCGCGATATACGAGGCAAGCCCCACCGAAATCGCCGGTACCATAATCCCCGGGAAAACCGCCGCGTTTGTCAAAAAGCCCAGCCCCGAAGGATCGTTCCACACGGCAAACACAAAGGTAATCGCGATCTTTCCCAGCGGGCCGCCCATATCAAAGGCGCACATCGCGCTCAGCACGGCCCCCAAGAGAATCGCCGTCCCCGTATTCGCCGCCAAAGCCAGCAGCCCGTTCACAATCCCGTCATACAAAGCCCCGACCACATACCCAACCGGATAAGCCATCAAAAAGTACAGGATCAGCGCCGAAACCAGCGGGATCACCAGCATCGATTTCAGCGAATCCACCACAGCCGGGAACGGCAGCTTTTTCAGCTGCTGCACCAGAAAACCGGCGATCAGGCCGGCCAGCACCGCTCCCAAAAAGCCGCTGGCGCTGGTTCCCTCCAGGACCGGATTCTGTGCAATCCATCCACCGATAAAGCCCGGCGCAAGCCCCGCCTTATCGGCGATCGCAAAAGCCACATAAGCGCCCAAAATCGGCGGAATAAACCCCATGACCGTCCAGCCAAACCCATTGAGCGTCGTAATGACCACGTTATCAACCTTAAAATAGGACGTCGCGATGCCGGTAAGCGCAATCGCCAAGCCGGCGATTACAATGAACGGAAGCATATACGAAACTCCGGTCATCAAAGCCTTTTGAATCTTTCCCATTATTCACCTCTTATTCTTTCCAGTGTGCCGTACCGCTTATTTTCAGCCAAATTAGCAGCCGATCATCGATACAGGCACTCTTAGCCGCGCCCGTAGGCGTATGTATAGTAGCCAAACGCAAGGTAGACGTCATCCCCTGCCGTTTGTTCTCCGCCGCGTTACCGATTTTTCAGCTTCTCCTCGATTTTACGAAGCACATTTTCCGGGCTTCTTACCGCCATTTGCACCGGGATATTCACCGTCGGCTTTCCCTCAAAGCGCTCGCGCTTGTCAATCCCGATCTCCACGGCCAGGAGCACGACATCCGCCTCCTGCGCCTCTTCCCTTGTAATCTCATTCTCAATACCCAAGGCCCCCTGGGCCTCCACCTTAATCGAATGCCCCAATTTAGCGGCCGCCTTCTCTAGCGCCGCTTTCGCCATATAGGTATGCGCAACACCGGTCGGGCACGCACAAACCGCTACCATCTTCATCCCTGTTTCCACTCCTTTCTGTCGTATGCGCCATGTCATGACCCAAGTTCATTCAAATCCTTCATTTCCCTGTAAATCTCCCCGGCCTCCCTCCCCTGCCGCACCATACGGATAAAGCGCTCCTCCATCATCAGCTGCGCGACCTGCGCAAGAATACGGATATGAATCCTGTCCCCGTTTTCCGCCGGAATCATCAGCACAAACATCAGATCCACCGCTTCCCCGTCCGTCCAGGAAATCTCCCTCTCATTCTGCACGATCAAAACTGTGGCATCCTTCACCGCCCGGCTCTTGCAGTGCGGGATCGCCAGCCTATCGTTCAAGGCCGTCGAAAACTCCCTTTCCCTGGCATAAAACCCCGCGACCAGTTCCTCCTCCCCTTCCCCTCTCTTAGCCGCTGTCAGCTGTCCGGCCAAAAAACGAAACACCTCCTCCTGCGAGGCAAAGTTTTGATGCAAAAAAATCATGTCCTTCGCAATCACTTCTCTCATACGATCCCTCCTGTAGCAAGCCGGACACCACCTCCAGATACAGCTCCGGGCTCTCCACCGAGATCAGAATCACCGCTTCCGCCGGGCCCTCGCCCCGAATCCGGCATCCAACCACTCGGTTCTTTTTCACCGTCAAATAATTCCGATTATTTAAAATCTGCGTCCGGCCAATCCGAAGCGCAAAGCGCTGCTTTTGCATCGTATCCTCGATGCTTCTTTCCAACGACAGACTGCACCCGCCCTGCGACAATAATAGCTGCGCAAGGACCGCCGCCACCTCGGACGGCCGGTACTTTGTCTCGTCCGTCGCCCACACAATTTCCCTGTCAAGCCAGGCGTCATCCGCCGCGGACGGCCTCTCTAACAACGCTTTTCTCGGAAAAAAGTGCTGTTCCAATATGCCGACCGCCTCCAGATTCAACAGCAGATGCACCTCCACGACCTCTATATCCTCCAACTGCAGATGGATCGTGCTCAAAATGCAATCCACCGGCAGCGTCCGCCGGTATTTTGACAACTGCGCCAGCCCCGTCACGCCCACAATCTCAATATCAAACATCGGGACAATCTGATCGATCAAAAGCCGGATAAACGAGCTCGGCTTATCGCTCACGACCAGCACCCGCTTATGCCCCGTCTGCCCCGAAAGCTCCGTCCCGGCCATGAAATGCGCCGCAATCCGCCACCGCTCATCCCGTGATCGATCCGCCAGCAGCGGTTCCAGCTTCGCGTATACCCTGGCAAAGGCCCCCTCCTCCAGCTCCACCATCGGAGGACTGCCGGGAATCCCCAGCTGCCGCTCCCAGTACAGCAGCCTGTACTCTTGCCATAATCCGCTCTCCACATACGCATTCCCCACACAGCCAAACGCCTCCAGACAAGCCCGTATCTCCCGCCCCGCTTCCTCCTCAGGCAGCGGATTCTCCCAAAGATACAAAGGCGCCGACGCCAGACAGACCACATAATACAGATACGGCCTCTCCGCCGGATTCAGTCCCACCGCCTCCTCCAGATACCGATACAGCTGCCCGCACAAAAACGCTCCCCAGGGGCTTCCCCCGCTCATCTTTCGCGCCGCCGGATGACGCCCCAGCGCCGCGCGCTTCAACAAAATGCAAAAATGCCCCATCAGATTCAAATATTCCCGATCCGACAGCTGCGCCCCCAGGCCAACCTTCAAAAACTCAATACAGCCGCGCACCAGCTCCAAATCCACCCCTTCAAACAGCCGCCAGAACACCTTGTAGGTAATCCGCTCCTCGTGCATGATCCGGTTCGTCAAATCCATCACCGCATGCTTATCCATCGTTTCGATAAACCGCTTCACCAGCTGCCGGCGGATTCCCTCCTCCTCCCCCAAAAGCTCCATCCCCTCATGGTTCCCCACAAACCGAAGCCCCTGCGGCAAATACATCGCCTTCAGCCGCTCCATATCCTTAACGACCGTACTCTTAGAAACCAGCAGCTCCTCCGCCAAATCCGTAAGCCGCACCGGCTCCCCCGCCATCGCCAGACGATAAAACAACTCCAGCAGCCGCTCATCCGGAGAATAACTGGCCGTCACCACCCGGCTCTCGTTAATCAGCCGGTAAATCAACATCGCCACGCTGCCGCCGCCGCAGATCGAAACAACGCCCTTCCCCCTGCGCTCCATCCGGTCGCACCGATGCTCCTTCAAAAAATAATCAATCTCCTCCAGATCACTACGGATCGTGCGCTCCGACACACGATATTTCCCCGCCAAATCCTGTATCCTCACTTCCCCCTTTTTAATAATCTCCAAAATAATGCTGCGCGCTCGTTTCCCTAACACAACCCTTCCCCTTTCTTCTGCTATTGTATCAAAGGACATTCCCCCTGAAAATATGAAATGGCTTCCACTTTTTCAGGAAGCGTTTTACAACGTTTTCCAAAAAAGCAGAAGCCATCCCTGCACATCCTTATTTTCTTTTTAAAGCAGGCCAACCAGTCGCTCAGCCGTCGTACCGCTCCACGCCGTCCGTCGTCACCTTCGCCAAAATAAGCGGCAGCGTCTGCGGCTTCTCCTCTCCAATCCGATAGCAAGCCGCCAGCCGCTCCTTAGCGCCCGCCAGCTTCTCCTCCTCACAGGTATACAAAAGCGCCAGGATCTCGCCGGCCTCCACCCGGTCGCCCTCCTTCTTCGCCAGGTAAAGCCCGGCCAGCATATCAATATCATCCTCCTTCTTCTCCCGGCCGGCCCCCAACATCGCCGCCGCGATCCCGCAGCCCTCCGTATCAATATGCTGCACATAGCCGGCCTTCTGCGCCCGCAGCTCCCCCGTAAACTCCGCCCGTCCAAACAACGACGGATCCTTAAGCACCCGCGTATCCCCGCCCTGCGCCTCCACCATCGCGCACAGCTTCTCAAACGCGCTGCCGTCCACAATCGCCTGCTTCGCCCTCTCCAGACACTGCTCATACCCACCCAGCCCCGACAACTCCATCATATTCGCCGCCAGCGTCAGGCAAACCTCCGTCAAATCCTCCGGCCCCTGCCCCCTAAGCGTCGCCACCGCCTCCTGCACCTCAAGCGCATTGCCCACATAATGCCCCAGCGGCGTATCCATATCGGTAATCAGCGCCACCATCCTCCGACCCGCCAGCGTACCGATCGCCACCATCTTCTGCGCCAGCCCGATCGAATCCTCCGTCGTTTTCATAAACGCGCCGCTGCCCGTTTTCACATCCAGCACAATCGCGTCGCTACCCGAAGCCAGCTTCTTACTCATAATCGACGACGCAATAAGCGGCAAGCTGTCCACCGTCGCCGTCACATCCCGCAGCGCATACAGCTTCTTATCCGCCGGCACCAGATTCCCCGTCTGCCCGGCCACGCACAGCCCAATCTCATTCACCGTACGCACAAACCGTTCCGGCTCCACCGCCATCGACATACCCGGAATCGACTCCAGCTTATCAATCGTCCCGCCGGTATGGCCCAGCCCGCGCCCCGACATCTTCGCCACCCGGCCGCCGCAGGCCGCCACAATCGGCGCCAGCACCAGCGTCGTCTTATCCCCCACGCCGCCCGTGCTGTGCTTATCCACCTTCACACCCGCAATCCCCGACAGATCCATCTGATCCCCCGAAGCCGCCATCGCCAGCGTCAGCTCCGTCGTCTCCTCATCATTCATCCCCTGAAAATAAATCGCCATCGTCATCGCCGACATCTGATAATCCGGGATCTCCCCCCTCACATACCCCTCAATCATAAAATGGATCTCGTCCTTCGACAGCACGCCCCCATTCCGTTTCTTCATAATAATATCATACATTCTCATCGCAAACACTTCCTCCTGTTATCCACATTCATCTCCGCCAGCTCCATCCATTCGCCTCCATCTCAGGCCAAATCCTTCGGCCCAAACCCCAGCGGCAGCATCCGCTCCAGCGTCCACTCCTCATACTCATCCGGCGAAACCGCCAGCAAAATCCGAAACGTCCCCGGATCGCAAAACTCCATCATCACCTGCCGGCAGACCCCGCAAGGCGCCGTCCGCACCAAAGCGCCATCCTCCTTACCCGCCACAATCGCAATCGCCGCAAACTCCCGCTCCCCCTCGCTCACCGCCTTAAAAAAAGCCGTCCGCTCCGCGCAATTGCTCGGCGTGTACCCCGCATTCTCAATATTGCATCCCGGATACACCCTCCCCTCCTTCGTAAGCAGCGCTGCCCCCACCTTAAAATGCGAATACGGCGTATAAGCCATCTCCCGCGCCTTCATCGCTACCTCAATCAACTCCCGATCCGACACCCGATCACTCATAAAAATCTTCCTCCTTCTTTCCACTCAATCTCATTCCCAACCCATTCCCCCCTCTACCCAATCCCCAAACATCCCCCACCAAAACCATCCACCTCAGCTTCCATCACCCCCCATATACAAACACAAAAAGCCGCCCCACCAGCGGCCTTCGCATGTGAATCCAGGGAACTTGCGGCAGGCAGCCGCGGGAGAGCGGGGGGTTCTGCAGGACCATGGGAACACGT
>CANSWW010000059.1 GCA_947650845.1 uncultured Lachnospiraceae bacterium | reverse complement strand
CATAATCAGCGTCTGAAAGCTTCCGGTAGAAAACGAGACGGCCTTTACGGAGATTTTGAACTTAACCCAGCTGATTGACAAGTACGAGCTTTCGGTGGACAAGATCCACTTTGACAGCCGCTTTCACGCGACGCTTTATATGGGCGGCGTGCGGGTGCGGCTGGGGAATAAGGACAGCATGGAGGACAAGATTGCCGAGCTGCACGGGATGATGGCGGTCTTGGCGAACGATTCGGGCGAGCTGAGCCTGGCGGATTACGATAAGACGGCGATGAATCCGGGGTATTACTTTATCCGGGATGAGTCGATTCCTCTGGAGGCGCCGCCGGAGACGGAAGCTTCTCAGGAGGCGGCGGAAACGACCGGGGCAGCGGAGCCCTCCGGGGGCTGACCGGGCCGGGACGCCATAAAAGATTTTTTTCAAAATCTTTCAACTATGTCTTGCACTTTTGGGAAAAATAGAATATGATGGTAGCATGTACGAAAATCGGCGAAACCAACGCAAAAGAATAGAGGACAGATGGCTAGACGAATGAGTTGCATAATTCGTCTAATCGTTTTATGGTTTGATATGTTAGCAGAAGGAGATTGGGTAGGATGTTGGAAATTAAGATGGCAGGCGCGGACAGCTCGGCAAAGATTATTGTGATTGGCGTAGGCGGCGCCGGCAACAATGCGGTCAATCGCATGATTGAGGAGAATATCTGCGGCGTGGAGTTCATCGGGATCAATACCGATAAGCAGGCCCTGCAGCTGTGCAAGGCGCCTACGACGCTGCAGATCGGCGAGAAGCTGACCAAGGGGCTGGGAGCCGGGGCGAAGCCGGAGATCGGCCAGAAGGCGGCGGAGGAGAGTACGGAGGAGCTGACGGCGGCGATCAAGGGCGCGGATATGGTGTTTGTCACCTGCGGCATGGGCGGCGGTACGGGTACCGGAGCGGCTCCGGTGATCGCCGGGATTGCCAAGAGCATGGGCGTGCTGACGGTAGGCGTTGTGACAAAACCGTTCCGCTTTGAGGCTAAGACGCGTATGACCAATGCGCTGGCCGGAATCGAACGGCTGAAGGAGAGCGTAGATACGCTGATCGTCATTCCCAACGACCGGCTGCTGGAGATTGTGGACAGGCGTACCACGATGCCGGACGCGCTGAAGAAGGCGGACGAGGTGCTGCAGCAGGCCGTACAGGGGATCACCGACCTGATCAACGTCCCCGGTCTGATCAATCTGGACTTTGCCGACGTGCAGACCGTAATGACGGACAAGGGAATCGCCCACATCGGCATTGGCCGCGGCAAGGGCGACGACAAGGCGATCGAGGCGGTGAAGCAGGCGGTATCGAGCCCGCTTTTGGAGACGACGATCGAGGGCGCTTCGCATGTCATTATCAATATTTCCGGCGATATCGGCCTGATGGAGGCAAACGAGGCAGCCAGCTATGTACAGGAGCTGGCTGGTGATTCGGCGAATATTATTTTTGGCGCTATGTATGACGAGAGCACGCAGGACGAGGCCAGCATCACCGTGATTGCCACGGGTCTGGAGCAGTACGGTAAGGACGCGCCGATCGCCTCGGCGATGGCCGGCTTTAACTATAAGCCGAAGGTACAGCCTGCGGCCGTGCCGCAGCCGGGGCCGGCCTTTGCACAGCCCTCGGAGGACAGGCCTGCCTTTAGCGGTCTGGACAGCAATGTACCGTCCTGGAAGAGCACGATTGAGACAAAGACCATCGACGTGCCGAAGTTTTTGCAGAAGAAACGGTAAAGAAGGGCCGGTACGGCGAAGGCGGCCGGCAAACCATAGGCTAAGACGAGCCCCCCGAATGAAATCGGGGGGCTATTTGAGTTATAAAAAAGAAAGAATATTGTAAGTTTCCAAACAATGGCGAGTATGCTATACTTATTATATAGACACAGGGGCAATATAACTGTTGGCCTCTATTTTAGCAGGATGCACAATCCTGTCTGCATAAAGGAGGAGGAAACGAATGAATCCGATGGAAGAAAAGCTGCAAAACTGTGTGGCGAGCGTGCGCCGGCGGACCGATTTTGTGCCGAAGGCGGCTCTGATATTGGGGAGCGGACTGGGGGATTACGCCGATACGGATGCGGTGCAGGTGGAGTGCCGGATCCCTTACACGGAGATCGAAGGCTTCCCGGTATCGACGGTGGCCGGCCACAAGGGCCAGTTTATTTTCGGCTACGTCGGCGCCTGCCCGGTTGTGATTATGCAGGGCCGGGTACACTATTATGAGGGATACGCGATGAGCGACGTAGTCCTGCCGATCCGGCTGATGCATGCGCTGGGGGCGGAGGTTTTGTTTTTGACCAATGCGGCCGGAGGATGCAACGAATCCTTCCGGGCGGGAGATTTTATGATGCTGACCGATCATATCTCGACTTTTATCTCTTCGCCCCTTTTGGGGCCGAACCTGGAGAGTCTGGGCCCCCGCTTTGCGGATATGTCCGAGGTATACGACCGGAGTCTGCAAGAGGTCCTGCGCGAGACGGCGGCCGAATTGGGGATCTCCCTGCGGGAGGGCGTATATACGCAGCTCACGGGCCCGGCGTATGAGACGCCGGCGGAGATCCGTATGCTGCAGCGGCTGGGCAGCGACGCCGTGGGCATGAGCACGGTTTGCGAGGCGATTACAGCCAATCACATGGGCATGAAAATCTGCGGCATTTCCTGTATTACCAATATGGCGGCCGGCCTGGGCCAGGAGAAGCTGTCCCATACGGAGGTGCAGGAAACGGCGGACCGGGTAGCCGCAGACTTCAAACGGCTGGTAACCGCGGCTCTCAAGCGGATGGCGGAGATTTTCGGATAAAGAAAGGACAATACGGGAGCATGGAATACATCTGGTTTTTGGCGGCGGCGGTATTGTTTCTATATATTCAATATAGACGCAATGAAGCGCTCCGGCGGCGGCTCTTTGTGGAGCGGCTGAAAGAGCAATGGGGGCAGGTCCCTGACCGGGAGTACGAGGAGGGGGATTTGCAACGGATTCGCCGGTATTTTGAGACATTCCGGGGAGAGGAGTGTGTTCTTGACGATATCACCTGGAATGATTTGGATATGGACGAGGTATTCATGCTCTTAAACCATACCAATTCCTCGGCGGGGGAGGAGGCGCTGTACCGGATGCTGCGGACTCCCTGTGCCGATCCGGCTCCCCTGCGAGAGAGGGACCGTCTGGCGGACGTATTTACGCAGAATCCAAAGCTTCGCCTGGAGCTGGAGACGCAGCTGGCCGGGATCGGCAAAAACAACCGCCTCGCTCTGTGCGATTATATCGTGAACTTGAGCGGGCAGCCCTGCCATTCCAATGTCTCTCACTATATGGGGATTGCCGCGCTGGCGGCGGCCGCGGTCGGCGTGGCGGTCTGGCCGGAGACGGGAATTTTGGCGCTGGGCGGTGTGATCGGATTCCAGATGATTACCTACTATCGGCAGAAAGCGCAGGTGGAAGCCTATTTTTCCTCCGTATCGCAGGTGGTGCGGCTGGCGGTGCATGGCCGGGCAATCGGCGGTCTTACGGGCGGCGAGGAGCTGGCGCCATATCTGGATCCCCTAAAGCAATCGGTGAAGGAGCTGGAACCGTTCTGCGCGAAAAGCCGTTTCATTTCCACGGGAAAGGAGATGGGCGGTTCCCCTCTGGATCTGATTATGGATTATGTCAAAATGCTGCTGCATACGGATCTAATCGCCTACAATCAGATCGTCCGTATGACAAAGGAGAAAGAGGCGGCGATTTGGAGTGTGACGGAGATTTTGGGGCAGCTGGAATGCGGCCTGGCGATCGCCTCTTTTCGGGCCTGCCTGGGGCAGTGGTGCCGACCGCAGCTGGCGGCGGGAGAGCCTCCGTATCTGCATGGGGAAGGCCTGTACCATCCCCTGGTAGACCGGGCCGTGCCGAATACGATCCATGCGGTGCGAAGCCAGCTGATTACCGGCTCCAATGCCTCGGGGAAGTCTACTTTTTTAAAGACCGTCGCCCTTGGCGCGGTGCTGGCGCAGACGACGTATACGGCGCCTGGCCTCTCCTATCAAGCGCCCTTATACCAGATCTACACGTCGATGGCCTTGCACGACAGCTTGTCAAACGGCGAGAGCTATTATATTGCGGAGATCCGTTCGCTAAAACGGATCCTCGATCGGGGGCAGGATCCGCTGCCGGTGCTGTGCATGATCGATGAAGTGCTGCGGGGGACGAATACGGTGGAGCGGATTGCGGCCTCGGCGCAGATTTTGCGAAGCATGACGGAGATGAATCTTCTGTGTTTTGCGGCAACCCACGACGCAGAATTGGCGGAGCTTTTGGAGCCCTGGTATGAAAACGGTCATTTTTCCGAAGAGATCGCGGACGGAGACGTGCTGTTTTCGTATCGTCTGCAACCGGGCCGCGCCAGGAGCCGCAACGCGCTGCGGCTTTTGGAGCTGATGGGATATAAAGAAGAAGTGCTGAGACAGGCACAGGCAATGGCGGAGCGTTTTGGACAAACCGGCATTTGGAGCATGGAGGTGAAGGAGCGTGCGCATGGGAGAGCGGGTACTGAAATTCATAGGAATGGTAATCATAGTAGTCGCGGTGGGCGTGAGCTTGACGCTCTTGAACCTGAGCCTGCAAAAGAGCGGCAGCGGCGCGGCGGGAGCGGGGAGCAATCCGGAAGGCATACAGAGCATGGCGGATGACCTCGAAATGCCGATGGCCCAGGGCGGGCCCGAAGCCATAGGAGACGAGGCGGCGCCGGCGCCGGCCTCCGCACGGTCGGGAGAAGGCGGGGCGGGCGGCGCGGACACCGGCGGGCTTACGGAAGCAGCGGTGTCGTCGGCGGAAGCCGCGGCTGTGGCCGGAAACATAGTCACGCAAGAGAGGAAGGAAGCGGCGACCGTCTATGCAAAGGAGGATGGGCAATCGGACGGTACGACGATCCGGATAACGGAGGATGAGGCCGATCCGCTGTCGAACTCAGATTCGTATGTGTTCCTTCAGGAAGAGCAAGCGGTCGAGGAAACGGCCGTTGCCTATGTGGGGATCGAGGACGAAAGCGGCGCGGTGTTTGAACTGCTGATTGCCGATACGGACGGCGGGCTGGCGGTAAGGGCGGAGGACTATTACACCCGTTTGAGCGATATGGACGCAAGGCTAACGAAGCGGGAGGAGGAGGCCGCGAAAAAGACGGCGGCGGATCAGAAGGCGGCGGCCGACGAAGCGCTGAAATTTTGGGACGATGAGCTGAACCTGGTGTATCAGGCGATTCGCGCCTCCATGACCGACGAAGAGTTTGACGTGCTTCGAACGCAGGAAAAGGCCTGGCTGCGGAGCCGGGACGCGGCGGCAAACGCGGCGGCGGCGGCCGCCAATCAAAGCAACAGCGCGCAGAGCCTGGCTTATACGCAAAGCCTGGTAGAATCGACCAAGATGCGTGTATACGAGCTGGCAGAGCTCTATTACGGGGAATGAAAGGCAAAAAATGCCATGCGGCAGATTCCGGATACAAGTTGGAAACATTTCGTGTTATACTGTTTAATAGGGAATGACGGAAAGGGGGCCAACTTGTGAATCGGATTTTGATTGTAGAAGATGAAGAAGCCATATCGACTTTGATCCGGCTGAATCTGGTCCGGGCGGGCTATCAGTGCGAAACGGCCTTTGACGGGGTGGAAGCGGCAAACCTTATGCAGGAAAAAAGCTATGACCTGGTGCTGTTAGATGTAATGCTGCCGGGAATGAACGGATATGAGGTGCTGGAATACGCAAAGGCGCTGGAGATACCGGTGATTTTTTTGACGGCGATGGGCGAGACCGAGCAGAAGGTAAAGGGGCTGATGGCGGGGGCGGAGGATTATATTGCTAAACCCTTTGAACTGACCGAGCTGCTGGCTCGTGTGACGACCGTACTGCGCCGCTATAATAAGACGGCGCAGCATTTGCGTTTTCTGGATATCGAGATTGATACGGAGGCCATGACGGTGATAAAGGGCGGTGAGCCGGTAAAGCTGACGCACAAGGAATATGACCTTCTGGTTTTGTTTGCCCGCAATCAGAACCGGACGCTGTACCGGGAGACGATCTATGAAAATGTGTGGGGCGGGGAGTACTCGGACCGTGGGCGGACGGTAGATTTGCATGTGCATCGCCTCAAAAAGAAGCTGGATTTGGAGGAGCATATTGTGGCCATGTATAAAATCGGCTATCGGCTGGAGCTTTAGGCAGACGGGGGCAAAGGGATGAAGCTGTCGTGGAAGCTGTTTTTTGTGACAACACCGGTACTGATCCTGGTGCTGACCGTCTTTGGCATGTGGATGCTTCAGGCCTCCTTTTCCGATTCCCTGGAGCGGGAGGTGGAGCAGTGCAGCCTGGAAAATAAATACGCGGCGACCTCGTACATTCTCTCCAAACGGGCGTATGAGGATATCTCGCCCGGCCGTTACACCGAGGAAGAGGTGGTTACGGGATTTCACGAGCCGACGGAGGAGCGGGCGGGCTGCCTGCGTATCTACGATGCCGGTAAGCAGGTGCTTTATGAGGATAACGGGCTGTATGTAGGGCACGGGATTGAAGCAAACCTCGACAAAAACCGCAACTTCGGCTATGAAATCTGTCAGGTAGAAAACGGGGAATACTATGTGGCGGCGGTCAGCCGGACCGAGGAGGGGTATACGGTCGAGACGCTGCGCCGTGTGACGGACGTCTTTACAAACCGCCGGGAAATGAGCGTCATGTACCGCTATGGCCTGCTGGCGGCGTCCCTGTGCGTCGGTTTTATCATGTGGCTGACACTGTATCTGTCCTTGCGAAAGACCGGAGAGCTGTCGCGGACGGCGCGGGCGCTTGCGGAGGGAGATTTGTCGATGAGGGCGCGGGACATGGGGCAGGATGAGATCGGGTCGCTGGCCTGGGATTTTAACCGGATGGCCGATACGATGGCCGGCCAGATGGAGCAGCTGAAGGACGAGGCAGAGCGCAAGGATGCCTTTACCTCGGCCTTTGCCCACGAGCTGAAAACGCCGCTGACCTCGATTATCGGGTATTCGGAGATGTTGGCGACCATGGACTTGTCCGAGGCGGAGATCCGCATCTGCGGCGATACGATCAACCGGCAGAGCCGCCGTCTGCAGTCTCTTTCCTACAAGCTGTTAAACATGGCGTTTTTGGGCCGCCAGGAGCTGGAGCTTAAGCCGATCCGCTGCCGTGAGCTGGCCGCACAGGTGGAGCTGGTGGAAAAACCCTTGGTAGAAAAACGGGGAATGGTCTGGCGCATGGAGGTGGCGGACGGCCGGATTTTGGGGGACAGCGAGCTGTTGCAGTCGCTTTTGTTTAACCTGATCGACAATGGTGTGAAGGCGTCCCGGCCGGGCGGGTTGATTCTTCTGTACGGATGCCGCGATGGGGAGGATTATGCGTTTCTGGTGCTCGATCAGGGAAACGGCGTGCCGAAGGAAGAGCTGCCGCGCCTGACCGAGGCTTTTTATATGGTAGATAAATCGCGCTCCCGCAAGGAAGGGGGCGCCGGGCTGGGGCTGACGCTTTGCAGCCAGATCGCCAGGCTCCATGGAGCCAGGATGGAATTTGACAGTGAGGAAGGGAAGGGGATGCGCATATGCGTCAGGTTTCCACAGATGAAAACGAGCCGTTATGGGAGGACGGAAAAGGATACATCGCCGCTCTCGAACAAAAGAGCGGACGGAAGAAAAAAAGAGGGGTCCTGACCGGCTACTTGACGGGCATATTGTTTCTGGCAGCCGCGCTTTTGGGCGCCTTTTTCCTGCCGGACTATTACAGCCGCTGGCAGGATGAACAGCTGTTACACAAGGCCCATATGGAGGACCGGCAGATGACGCATCTGCCGGATGAGAAGGATAAGCCGGTGGCGGAGAAAATCCGTATGCTGACAGAGAGCGAATATTTTGAAAGCGTCGGGCGCTATGATTTGGCAGAACAGAAAAGGCCCCTGACCGATCCCAGCGCCGCGTGGCAGGAAAAGCTGGGAGATCAGGTAGAAGAGTGGATCCGTTTCGGTCTGCTGCCGGAGGAATTTGGCGATTTGTTTGAAAGCAGCGAGCTTAAGCTGATGGATTTGTACACCTGCCAGGAAAGCGGGCTGAATATACTTTGGATGAGGTATGAAAAGGGACAAAGCCTCCTGGACTTTATCATGGATGAGGACGGCGTCTGCCTGTATTATGTGTCGTACAGCATATACCAGGCGGTTTTGGACCGAAACAAGGAAGAAAAGAATTTGGAGGATAGGATCCGGGACGAAGGCTGGAAGAGGATGACGCTGGCCGAGCGGGCCGAACAGGAGAGCTCTTTTCAGCTGAAGGAATACTGCCAGGCGGATTATGTGCAGAAAGCGGGAAACGGCGAACCGCTTTACGACGGTTCCGCCGGAGGCAATACCGGTTCCGTGTTTTTATTTTATGAGGATTTTAGTGTGGAGGCCGCCAGCTTTTGCCTGCAAATGAACAATTGGGAGGGGCCGTATGACGGCTATGCGATTCTCTTAGGCGGCAGCAGGCTGATGGAGGTGGTGCAAATATCTAATTTAAGGAGCGGTTTTGATATGGAGTTTTTTACGATGCGGGATCCGTGGGCGAACGGGGCGGATGTTACCGGATAATAATGAAACACCGCAAGTGTGTGCCATTATGTCCTGAGAACACGGACAGGAATAATGAAACAACCTGGAAACAAAATTGAAAAAAACAGGAAACAGCCTGGGCGTATACTCTTCTTAACACAAGGTTGAGAGGAGTATTTTTTATGAAAGCAGCAGAAAAAATGGCACAGGAACGAGAGCGGGAACGGCGGCGGCAGACGAGGGCAATGAGGGAACGACAGATGAGAAAGAAGCAGCTGCGCAGGCGCCGCTATCGGATTGCTCTGTGCCTGCGGGCCGTGGTGGCGCTGAGTGTTTTGACACTGGCTTTGTTTATCGTACTATGGGGCCGCACGCAGCTGTCGAAGCTGTTTTCGGATAAGACGGACAGGCAGGAGTGGGATGTTCCGGGCGCGGAGGGTTTGGATACGCAGGTCAATATTGTGTCGATGCCGGATGCGGCATCAAACGGTGAGGGCGGGGTTTCGGAAAACAGAAGTCATCGGCAGCAGGAGGGCGCTCCGCTTGACTTAAGCGATCCGCTTTTATTGCTGGTCAATAAAGAGAATCCTCTGCCGGAGGATTATGAGGTGGAGCTGCAGGTGCTGCCCTCGGGCCTGGTGTCGGTCGCGGAGGTGCTGTATGACGATCTGGAGGATATGCTGGCGGACGGGAAGAAGGAGGGACTGAATTTCGTGGTCTGTTCCGGATACCGCAGCGCCGAGCGGCAGCAGGAGCTTTTGGACGAGGATATCCGCGCCTGTATGAATTCGGGGATGACCTACGAGGAAGCGTATGAAGAGGTAACACGGATGACGATGCCGCCGCGCTGCAGCGAGCATGCCACGGGCCTGGCCCTGGACATTGTGTCGCTTGACTATCAGCTGCTTGACGAGGGACAGGAGCGCACGGCAGAAAATGCGTGGCTGAAGGAAAATGCCTGGCGCTATGGGTTTGTCCTGCGCTATCCGAGAGGGCAGGAGTCGGTTACGGGAATTGATTACGAGTCGTGGCATTTCCGCTATGTGGGAAAGGAAGCGGCGAAATATATGCACGAGGAAGGTTTATTGCTGGAAGAAGTGTGGCAGTCGTAACCGGCTTTCCCCGGAAGCGGGCGGGCGGCTCTACACCCGCTCCAGGCTCCCGGCGTCTTTTTGCTCATCGAGGATGCGTGTTCCGCCTTTGTAGAGCTGGCAGCGCATTAGACAGCGGCTATGCTCGCGGATGGTGCGGCTCATGCGGCCGGCCTTGGGGGCTAAAAGAAGGGCGCCCTGGGCGGCAGGCCGCCAGGTATCCGGCGGCAGGATTACCTGCAGGAGCCATTCCCCTTGACGCAGGGCAATCCGTCGTCCGCCGCAGTGCGTAAGCTGCGCGCCTTGATAGGTGGAGAGACGGTATTGCTTTCCACCGCAGAGGATCAGGCTGCCGCAGGCCGTAATGGGAGCCTGCCTGGTTCCCAGGTTCGCAATGGCCATCATCACGCAGGAACGGCCGGCGGCCTCCTGCCAGCCGCATTGCAGCCACAGATAGGACGTGGGGAAGCTGTGCCCCCAGTCTTTTTCGAGGTATCCAAAGCCGTCGGAGAAATCCCAGAGCTGCCCGTTGACGGTAATCAGGCCGCGCAGGCCGTGGAAGAGGCTAAGCACCTCGTGAAAACAGGGCAGAGGAAATTTGCCAAGAGGCCCCATCAGAGAGCGCCTGGGACTGTGAAACGTACCGTAGCGCAGATGGCCGCGCAATGTTAAGCCGGGCAGGTCTATGTGAAGGCGGCAGCCTTTTTCCGAAAAGACGTTTTGTCCCAGGCGTACATAAAGCCGCTGGGAATCCGCCTCAAAATCCTCGGTCGAAAAATCCAGGCGGCGGGCAATATCGTCGAGGATGATCTGCAAAGAAGCACTTTCGTTGCCCTCCTCATCCCGATGAAACGCGGGAATCAGGATCAAGGTATGCTCGTCGGACTGATGCTTGAAGTACCATCCTTCAAAAAAAGGCTGGCCGGCAGCTGTGGCATGAAAATAGGTTTCGGTCATAAAAAGTCCTCCTGCGAAAATAGGTCATTGCCAATCGATGTTCGCGCCGGCGTACGGCGTGCGGACAAGATCGGGTCTATGACATATTATGGCAGGAGGCGCTTTTTTTATGCCTCTTTTTTTATGCCTGGCGGTGCGCCGCGCCAGCGGCTTTCATGCCGTGGTGGTGCGCCGCCAGGCACATGTAGGTTTATTAAGAAAGCGTCATATCGCCCTCCCGGATCCAGCCGGCTTTGCGGAGCATCTCACAGAAAAGCAGGCTTAAAACGGCCGGCAGGATAAAGCAGATCAGGGCCATAGCCAGCCAGTCCGTGGCGGTGATGGCCGTCTTGGCTCCGGCGGCGATGTCGTTTACCCATCCGGTATAGACGCCGATCTGGCCGACCAGGCCGCAGGTGCCCATGCCGGAGGAGATGGCGGCGCCGTTCATCTGGAAGCGGAACAGACAGGTGGCAATCGGGCCGGTGACGGCCGACGCCAGTGTCGGCGGGATCCAGATGCGGGGATTTTTTACGATATTGCCCATCTGCAGCATGCTGGTGCCAAGCCCCTGGGAGACGAGACCGCCCCAGGAATTCTCGCGAAAGCTGATGACCGCGAAGCCGATCATCTGCGCGCAGCAGCCGGCGACGGCGGCCCCGCCGGCCAGTCCCGTGAGACCTAAGGCGGCGCAGATGGCGGCGCTGGAAATCGGGAGCGTCAAGGCGATGCCGACGATTACGGATACGAGGATCCCCATAAAGAAGGGCTGCAGCTCCGTAGCCCACATAACAAGGTCGCCGACGCGGGCCGCGGCCGTGCCGATCGCCGGGGCGCACCACAGGGACAGAAAGACGCCGACTACGATCGTGACGAAGGGGGTTACCAGGATATCGACCCGGGTTTCTTTGGATACGGCCTTGCCGCACTCGGCGGCAATCACCGCGATGACCAGCACGGCCAGGGGGCCGCCGGCCGCGCCCATCTCATTGGCGGCCGCGCCGACCGAGACCAGGGAAAAGAGCACCAGCTGGGGGGCCTGCAGGGCATAGCCGATGGAGATAGCCATCGCCGCGCCGACGACGTAGGTAGATTTGGTATAATTGCCGACGGTCACCAGGAATTCAATCCCCAGCTGGGAGCCCAGCGTCGAGACGATCGTGCCGATCAGCAGGGAGGCAAAGAGGCCTTGGGCCATGGCGCTTAACGCGTCAATGCCGTAGCGTTTGCCGGAAAAAATGATGTTTTTGCGGGCCAGGAACCGGCTGAAACCGCTTTTTTCATTTGCTTCACTCATATGTTTTCTCCTCGTTTGGTTTTTTTGACAGATGACAATACACATGACAAGACAACTGCCTGAGTAACGATAGCACAAAACGGCGCAGAAATCAATACCTAAATGGAACGGATTTCGGCGGACATGTTCGGCGAGCGGCCGCCGAAATTTCAGAAAATTTGACAAAGCACTTTGATTTTGTCCTCAGCATATGGTAATAGTAAAGAGACAGCGGGGTTCTGCGTGAGTCTTTATGAAAGCATTTCAAAAACCATTAACGGCGGGGGAAGAAAAAGAATATCTGAAACGATGGAAAACTGGAGAAGCGGAGGCCAGGGACGTATTGATCGAGCGCAACATGCGTCTGGTCGCCCATGTCAGCAAGAAATACAACGGCGACGGACGAGACCTGGACGATTTAATCTCCATCGGCACGATTGGGCTGATTAAGGCCGTCAATACGTTTGATCCGGATAAAAACAGCAAGCTGGCGACGTACGCGGCGAAGTGCATTGACAATGAAATCCTCATGAGCCTGCGCCTGGAGAAAAAATACGGCAAGGAGGTTTCCCTCTACGACCCGATCGGCACGGACAAAGAGGGCAATATGATCAGCCTGGTGGACGTGGTGGAGACAGGGGAGCGGGAGGTCGTGGAGCAGGTGCAGCTGAGTCAGGAGATCCAGGAGATGTACGCGGCCTATGAAGCGTGCCTGAAGGATAAGGAGAAGCTGGTCATCCGGCTGCGCTACGGGCTGTTCGGCAATCGGGAATATACACAGCGGGAGATCGCGAAGCAGCTGGGGATCAGCCGCAGCTATGTGAGCCGCATTGAAAAAGCCGCGCTTCTTAAGATGCGGGCCGGGATGGAATGCTAGAGAGCGTTCGAAAATGTAGTTTTTGTTGATACCACCTTGATTTTCTGCTATGATAAACAACGGAGGTATCTTGCTATGGCACAGACAGTAGGTATAGGAATTCAAAGCTTTGAAAAACTGATTACCAATCAATATTTGTATGTGGATAAGACGGATTTTATCAAGGAGTGGTGGGAAGGCGGGGACGACGTAACATTGATTACCCGTCCCAGGCGCTTTGGCAAAACCCTTAATATGAGTATGCTGGAGCGCTTTCTATCGATACAATACGCGGGCCAGGGAGCGATTTTTGAAGGGCTGTCGATATGGAAAGAAGAAAAGTATCGGCACATGCAGGGAACATATCCGGTGATTTTTTTGAGCTTTGCCAGTATGAAAGCCTCTTCTTTTCTAGAAG
>CANSWW010000058.1 GCA_947650845.1 uncultured Lachnospiraceae bacterium | reverse complement strand
TCTTTCTAAAAATGTCTGCTATAAATTCAATATAAAAGAAGCTATTGTATCCGAGCTTTCTCTCGTTTACAAGAGCTTCTTTCATTCAGGCGCCGATCAGCACCCTCTTTCCTTCAAAGGCAAACCCATAGCAACGGATGCGCCGCCGGTCGATCCCCCTTGCCGCAAGCTGCTCGGCATACCGCTTTTTTTCGATCTGGCGAAGGGCATCGCGCACCGTATCTGCCAACGTCGCTTCCTCCTCTGGGTCATGTACCTTAAACTCCAGAATAATGGCATCGTCATCCTGGGGCTTACGCGGCTCCAATACCACATCATATCGCCCAAAGCCGCTCTCACGGTTAGAGAAGATAAGATAGCGGTTCTGCAAATCCACCAAAAGCCCCAGGACAAACCCATGATAAAACCGCTCCGGCTCGCTCTTAGACGGCCCGCGCCCCGTATCAAAATAGCTGAACGTGCGAAGCGCCACACGGTTCATATAGACATTCATGGCCTTCCTGTCATCTGACAGCATTGCCTTGATAAAATCGTTATAATCCGCCCCGGCCTTCGCAAACCACCCCCGGACCATGCCCCTAAACATCCGCTCAACCTCATAATTGGTAAGAGCCAACTCATACATCGGCTCGTCCGCGCCCGCCAGCAGCTCTTCCCGCTCGTACGAAAGCACTTTCAAATATCCGCCGGCTAACAAAAGGCTCCAGACCGCGTCCTCGCTGCCGTCCAGCTGATTGTAGACGATCTGCTCGTCGATGGCCGTCCGCAGGGTTTTTCCCTGCAAAAGATTCTCAAACGCTTCTTTAATTTGACGGTTCCCCTCGCGAATCAGCTTGTTTACCAGGCTGTTGGAGCTGGTGTTGGCCCAATAGGCGGCAAAGCTTCCGGTATCAAGAAAATTCAAAATAGACCAGGGATTATAAATATCCTTGCGGTCGCCGAAAATAAACCCATCGTACCATCGCTTCACCTGCGCTTTGGCTCCGCCCAAGCCGCACTCATCCAGAGCGGCAAAAACCTCCTGTTCCGTAAAACCAAAGGAACCGCCGTATTCATTTGACGTAGTAGTCACGACCTTCAGATTATTCAAATCCGAAAATACAGACTCCTTCCCAAGGGACGCCTTCGGTGTGCTTACCCTGGTAATCCCCGTCATGATGGCCCGCTCCAGCCAGGGATTGGTTTTAAAGGTAGAATGAAACAAGCCTCTCGTAAAGGCGGCGAAATCGTCCCAATATCCATTTACATAAGCTTCCTGCATAGGCGTATCGTACTCATCCAGCAGGATAATCACCTTTTTTCCGTGATATCGGCAAAGGAAATCCGACAGCTGATACAGCGCAAGCGGGGCATCCTCCTCGCTCATGGCCGAGGTCATACGCTCAAAGTAAGCCTTCTCGGCGTTTGACAGGACTCCGCTCTCCAAAAGAAACGCATTCTTTTCATATTGCTTTGCCAAAAGCTGGCGAATCCGGTAGCTGGCGGTTTGGAAGCTTCGTTCTTTGACATTGGCAAAGGACAGGCCGATCACCGGATAGGTTCCCTGCAGCCGGCGGTATTCCTCATGCGCCCAAATAGAAAGCCCCTCAAACAAGGCGCCCAGCCCGGCATGCTCTGCGGAAAAAAAATATTCCACCATGCTCATATTCAGCGTTTTCCCAAAACGCCTGGGGCGGGCGATCAGAGTTACACTGTCACCGCTTTCCCACCATTCCCGGATAAAATCGCTCTTATCCACATAAAAATATCCCTTTTGAATCAAATCCCGAAAATCCTGTATTCCAATCGCTACCGTTCTTCCCGCCGCTCTTGCCATAACCGCCTCCTGTTTGCCTTCCGCCGTCCGGTTCTGCTATCAGTATAGCGGAATTGCCCGGAAATTACAAGGGCGGCGCTTACCGCGCCGCCTTCACCCTCTTCCACAAATCCGCGTAATACTGATCCATCTCCTCGCCCAAATACTGAAACACCTCGCAGCGCCCGATCACCTCATCCTCCGGGAACACATCCTCATTTTCCAGATACGCCTCATCCAAAAGCGCCACCGCCCCCTCGTTCGGCGTCGAATACGTAATATACTCAAAATTCATCTTCGCGATCTCCGGCCGGCACAAGAAATTGATCCAAGCCTCGGCATTCTCCTTATTCTCGGCATTCGCCGGGATCACCCAGGCATCCATATAATAATTCGACCCCTCGTCCGGCACGCAAAAGGCGATATCCGGGTTCTGCTCCTGGATCGCCAGCACCTCGCCCGAATAGGCAAGCCCCAGCGCCACCTCCCCGTTAATCATCAAATCCTTGATCTGGTCCATCACATAGGAATACACCAGCGGCTTCTGTTTCACCAAAAGCTCCGTCGCCTCCTCCAGTTCCCCCCGGTCCGTCGTATTCAGCGAATAGCCCAACAGCTTCAGCGCCGGCACCAGCGAATCGCGCACGCTCTCATACATGACAAGCGACTGGCTGTACTTCTCCTCCCACAGCACGTCCCAGGTCTTTACCTCATCCTCCCCGACCATAGTGGTATTGTACATAATCCCCACCGTGCCGAAGGTATAAGGCACCGCATAAGCATTATCCGGGTCAAAAGACCGCGCCCCCTGCATATGCGTCTGCCCGATATATTCGATGTTCGGAACGTTGTCCATATTGATCGTCTGGAGCAGGCCGTTTCGAATCATCCGTTCAATCATATAATCCGAAGGGCACACCGCGTCATAGACCCGGCCCCCCGCCTCGATTATAGGGTACATCTCCTCATTGTTCTCAAACAGGTCATAGACCACCTCGATCCCCGTCTCCTTCTCAAACAGGTCGATGACCTCCTCATCAATATAGTCGCCCCAGTTGTACACCTTGACGACGCCGTTTTCCCCTGCTTTGAATTCTCCTTCCTGGGAGCTCTCTGCATTGCCACATCCGGCCAGCATGGCCGCAAGAACAGCCAGCGCCAACAGATAAGCAATTCCTTTTTTCAATCCTATCATCCTCCTTTTCCTTTACGCGCCCCTGTCATCGGGGCATCTTTTTTATCGCTTCAAGCCAGGCTCCCCCCGGCATAAGCTTCCTCCCTGTGCGGCCGGGCTTCCATACTGCGCCCCGCCGCATCCCTCTCACGGCCGCTTCCTTCCTCACTCAATCACGTCCCGCTTCTTCTGCGGCCGCACATTGATCAAAATCAGCAGCACCAGCACCGACACAAACATCAGCGTCGAAAGCGCATACAGCGTCGGCTTAATCCCCCGGCGCACCTCGCTATAAACCAGCGTCGAAAGCGTATTCACCCCCGCCCCCGTCGTAAAATGCGTAATCACAAAATCGTCCAACGACATCGTAAACGCCATCAAAAACCCCGACAAAATGCCCGGCATCAAATCCGGCATCACCACCTTAAAAAACGCATACACCGGCGAAGCCCCCAAATCAAGCGCCGCCTCATACGTGCTCCCCTCCATCTGCTTTAGCTTCGGCATCACGCTCAAAATCACATACGGCACATTAAACGTAATATGCGCAAGCAGCACCGTCTGCATGCTCAACGTCACGCCAAAAGCCATAAAACACAGCATCAGCGAAATACCCGTCACGATATCCGCATTCATCATCGGGATATTATTCATCCCCATCACCACCGTGCGCGGCGCCTTTTTCATCCGGTTGATGCCCAGGCACGCAAGCGTCCCCAGCACCGTCGCCACAAACGCCGACACAAACGCGATAATAAGCGTCGTCCGCAGCGCGCTCATCACCGTCTCATTCGAAAACAAGTCGGCATACCACTTCAGCGAAAACCCGCCCCACACCACGCGCGAACGCGCCTCGTTAAACGACAGCACGATCAGCACCAAAATCGGAGCATACAGATAAAACAGCATCAGAATCAGATAAATCTTCTTCATCGCATTCTTCATATGACATTGCTCCCCTCCGGGTCATACTTCGCCAGCACCGCCATGCTGATAAAAATAAACACCATCAGCACCAGCGACAGCCCCGACCCCAGGCGCCAATTGCTGCCCGAAGTAAACGCCTGCTCGATCACATTGCCAATCAGCAAAACCTTACCCCCGCCCAGCAAATTCGAAATCACAAACGTCGTCATCGACGGCACAAACACCATCGTAATGCCGCTCACCACGCCCGGCATACTCATCGGGAAAATCACCCGGAAAAACGTCTGCATGCCGTTCGCCCCCAAATCGCGGGCCGCGTCCACCTTGTCCTGCCCGATCTTAATCAGCACATTGTAAATCGGCAGCACCATAAACGGCAGAAAATCATAGACCATGCCAAACACAATCGCCCCCGCCGTATTGATAATCCGCACCGCCGGCAGCCCAAAAAAGCCCAAGACCGCATTCAGCACCCCCTGGTTTGACAAAATCGTCTGCCAGGCCATCGTCCTCAGCAGCGAATTCATCCACATCGGCAAAATAAAGATAAACACAACCAGGCTGTTCTGGCTGTGGCTGATCCCCTTCAAAATCATCGCCAGCGGATAGGCCAGCAAAAGGCAAATCAGCGTGCTCACCACCGACAGCCCCACCGACAGCCACAACGCCTGCGCATGCTCCGCCGTCATAATCTGCGCCACATTCGAAAGCGTAAACGCCCCCGTCCGGTCCGTCAACCCGTAAAACACAATCATCGCCAGCGGAATCACCGTAAAACCGACCATCCATATAATATAAGGAAGCGCAAACGATTTCCTACCCATCGACTTCCACCGCCATTTCATCCTCGGATTCCGGCTTGTTCATAATCTGGATATCAAACGGCTTCACATTCAGGCTCACCTTCGTCCCCACCGGAAAACACTTCGTGCTGTGCACCAGCCACTCATGCCCGCCCGCCATGACCTCCATCTCATAATGGACGCCCTTGAAAATCAGATGCGAAACCTCGCCCTCTAAAAGCCCCGGCTCCGTCTCCGACAGCCGGATATCCTCCGGCCGGATCACCACATCCACCGGCCTGTTCGTGCCAAACCCCTCGTCCACGCAAGGGAACTTGACCCCCAAAATCTCCACCAGCCGGTCCTCAAGCATAATCCCGTCCACAATATTGCTCTCGCCGATAAAATCCGCCACAAACGCATTCTCCGGCTCATTGTAAATCTGCTCCGGCGTCCCCATCTGCTGGATATACCCCTGGTTCATGACCACGATCGTATCCGACATCGTAAGCGCCTCCTCCTGGTCATGCGTCACATAAATAAAGGTAATGCCCAGCTCCTTCTTCATGCGGATCAGCTCATACTGCATATCCTGGCGCAGCTTCAAATCCAGCGCCCCCAAAGGCTCGTCCAATAGCAGCACCTTCGGCTCGTTGACGATCGCCCGCGCGATCGCCACCCGCTGCTGCTGCCCGCCGCTCAACGAATCCACCGAACGGCTCTCATAGCCGTCCAGGTTCACCAGCTTCAGCGCATACCGAATCTTATCCTGAATATAATCCTTCGATTTCCCCTTGATCGTCAAGCCAAAGGCAATGTTCTCCGCGATATTCATATGGGTAAACAACGCGTACTTCTGAAACACCGTGTTCAGCGCCCGCTTGTTCGGCGGCAGCTTCGTGATATCCTTCCCGTCAAAAATGACCTGCCCTGTCGTCGGCTGCACGAAGCCGCCGATGATGCGCAGCGTCGTCGTCTTGCCGCAGCCGGAAGGCCCCAAAAGGGTCACAAATTCATTTTCCCGCACCGTCAAATTCAGTTCATCCAGTACCACGGTATCCCCGAATTTTTTTGATATGTCCCGAAGGTCAATCAACGTACGCTCCATGGCAATTCCTCCTACCGTAAAATAGCGCCCCGCCGGGCGTCCCCTGTGTTCTTGTCCGGCGGCTATATGCCCGTGAAACGGAGCCGCTCCTTCAGAACGTAAAAAGGTAATGGAATTCCCGCTGGCCGCGCTGGTGCGCGACTTCCCGTATTTTCCCCATTGTAAGTCGAATTATAGCAGTTTTTCGAGGGGTGTCAATCTTTTTTTATGAAATGCGGATAACAATTTTTACAAAAGACGCCTAAGGGCGGCAAAACCCGCGGCCGGCGTCCGCGCCGCCCGCTATCCCAGCCAATTCCCCGCATCTATGGCTAAATCTTAACATTTCTTCATATTTCAGGAAAAAACTTCTATACAGATCGGATTCTTATGGTATAATAGGGACAGTGGGACGGCCGGTTCGGACCTTACCCGCCGCACCGCAAATTACTACTATCTCAAGAAAGGTGGAAAAAATCATGCCCTTAGTTACTTCAACCGAAATGTTCAAAAAGGCTTACGAAGGCGGCTACGCGATCGGCGCTTTCAACGTCAACAACATGGAGATCATCCAGGGTATTACCGAAGCTGCCAAGGAGTGCAACTCCCCTGTGATCCTGCAGGTTTCCAAAGGCGCCCGCGCCTATGCGAACCGCACCTACCTGGTAAAGCTCGTAGAGGCTGCCGAGATTGAAACCGGCCTGCCGATCGTGCTGCACTTAGACCACGGCGACAGCTTTGAAACCTGCAAATCCTGCATCGACGACGGCTTCACCTCCGTCATGATCGACGCCTCCTCGAAATCCTTTGAGGAGAACATCGCCATCACCAAGCAGGTCGTGGATTACGCGCATGCCCACGGCGTAGTCGTTGAGGCCGAGCTGGGCACCCTGGCCGGCGTAGAGGACGAAGTAAGCGTATCCGCCGAGGATTCCTCCTACACCCGTCCCGAGGACGTGCAGGAGTTCGTACAGCGCACCGGCTGCGATTCCCTGGCCATCGCCATCGGCACCTCCCACGGCGCCTATAAGTTCAAGCCCGGCACGAAGCCCCAGCTGCGCTTCGACATCCTGGAGGAGGTTCAGAAGAGACTGCCCGGCTTCCCGATCGTGCTGCACGGCTCTTCCTCCGTACCGCAGGATTATGTCAAGATGATCAACGAGAACGGCGGCCATATGCCCGATGCCATCGGCGTGCCCGAGGATCAGCTGCGCCAGGCCTCCAAGCTGGCTGTCTGCAAGATCAACATCGACTCCGACCTGCGTCTGGCCATGACCGGCACGATCCGCAAATACTTCAACGAGCATCCCGGTGATTTCGATCCCCGCCAGTATTTGAAGCCCGCCCGCGCCAACATCAAGGAGCTGGTGAAGCATAAGATCGTAGACGTGCTGGGCTCGGACAATAAGATCTGAGTATTTCCGGCGCAAAACGAGCCCTGCGCCAACATGCCGGCCAGATCAGACGATCAGACGCCGGCCGCAACGCGCTCGTAAAAGAAAGACCTTAAAAAGCGCTGCCCATGGTTTTCGCCGTGGACAGCGTTTTTTTCGTTTTCCGACCGGCTTTCCCCCCATTGCCGGCCCGCCTCGCCGGGCCTCACTCTCTTAACGACAGCCGTTTTGCCATTTTCACCAGGCATTCCTTCCTGTAAAAGGCAGCCGCATAATACAAAACCGTCTGATACCCCTCTAAAAACCGACCGGCATACCGGCCAAGGTCCATCTGCGCAAAAGCCTTTTGACAATCCGTTTCCAGCTCCCTCGCCGACCGCGAACGCTTGATCTCAAAAATCAGGATACGCCGGTTTTTCTTGTCGCGAACGACGAGATCCGGCCGGCCCAGGCCATACTCGCGGTTCGATTCCACCGCGTATCCGGCTCCCGCAAACAGACCCGCCAAAAACGCGTGATAAGCATACTCATCGCCAACGTCTTGCCAAACCGTCTCGGCCTGGTAAAAAGCATTACCTTAAACCGATCCTTCAGCAATTCCTCAATCAAATGCGACTTGTCTACGAAATAACATTCCCTCTCACGGATTTCCCGGAACTGCTCCATCCCAACCGGCAATGAAATACGAGGCATTCCCCTCTCTCCTTTCTTCGTCCGCCACTGTATCTCCATTCTACTATACCCGGCCCGGAATCTCAAGGGGATTCCCGCATTTGCCGCCGCCTGTAATCGTTCCCGTGAGCGTCCGGCAGCCCCTTGTGCGCTTTTGGATGGAATGCTATACTAAATATATTCAAAAGCCAGCCCCTCAGAAAGGAGCCGCCATGCCCAAATCCGCCAACCAGAAAATGAAAATCCTCTGCCTTATGCAGATCCTGCTGGAAAAAACCGACGAGAGCCATGTTTTAAACGCCGCCGACCTCATTAGAGAGCTGGCCGCCTATGATATCCATGCCGAGCGCAAGACCATCTACGACGATATCGAGACGCTGCGCCTGTTCGGCTTAGACATCGTAAACCGCAAGGAACCGCCCGCCGGTTATTTTATCGCCAGCCGCCGCTTCGAGCTGCCGGAGCTGAAGCTGCTCGTCGATACCGTACAGGCCTCCCGCTTTATCACGGCCAAAAAATCCGACGAGCTGATCCGCAAGCTGGAACAGCTGGCCAGCCGCTACGAGGCTAGACAGCTGCAGCGCCAGGTCGCCGTCTCCGGCCGCATCAAGACCATGAACGAGAGCATCTATTATAATGTAGATAAAATCCACGCGGCGATCTCCGCCAATGTCCAGATTTCCTTCCGGTATTTTGAGTGGACAGTTGCTAAAGAACCCCGCCTCAAGCACGACGGCAAGCCCTACCTCATCAGCCCCTGGGCGCTCACCTGGGACAATCAAAACTACTATATGATCGGCTACGACCCGGAATCGGACTGCGTGAAATATTACCGCGTCGATAAAATGCTGCATATTGCACGCACTCCCGAGCCGCGCATGGGCCGCGAACGCTTTCAGGACTTCAATCTGGCCGATTTCTCCAAAAAGACGTTCGGCATGTTTAACGGGCAGGAGCAAACGCTTACCCTGCGGCTGGAAAACCGCCTGGCCGGCGTTATCATTGACCGCTTTGGCAAGGATGTGCCGCTGCGGGCCGACACAGAAGAGCATTTCATCGCCCGCGTCCAGGTCACGGTCAGCAGCCAGTTCTTTGGCTGGCTGTCCGGCCTGGGCCCCGGCGTGAGGATTCTCTCGCCAAAGCCGGTCGTCCGCCAATACGCCGAATTCCTGAAAACGCTGCTGGCACAGTATGTATAATCTGACCTCCGACCGTTTTTGCGCATTGTTTTCCTGCGCGTCCTTTTTATAAAAAAGGGATTGTACTTGTACACAAAATGTGCTACTCTACCGTGTGGAGAAAAACACAGGAGAACACAATCGTCATGAACCAAAGCAAATTTGCCAGGACCTTTACGGAATACGCAATCCTTACCATTGCTACCCTGATCCTGGTCGTCGGAGTCTATGTCTTTAAATTTCCCAACAATTTTTCCTTCGGCGGCGTCACAGGCATCGCCGTCATCCTCGGCAAGCTTGGCGCCTTCAGCCCCGGTACCTATACCTTTATCATCAATATGGCTCTGCTGCTTCTCGGCTTTTTATTTTTAGGACGCGATTTCGGTGTCAAAACCGTCTACGTCAGCGTCTTAACTTCGGTCGGCCTGAGTCTGGCGGAAAAATGGTTTCCGATGGCTTCCCCCTTGACAAACGAGCCGGTTCTGGAGCTGATCTTTGCCATTGTGCTGCCGGCCTTCAGCTCCGCGATCCTTTTCAATATCGGCGCCTCCGGAGGCGGCACGGACATCGTTGCCATGGTTCTCAAAAAATATACCAGCTTTAATATCGGTACGGCTTTACTCGTGGTCGATCTCTTCATCACCTTTGCCGCCTGCTTTGTTTTCGATGCGCAGACCGGTCTTTTTTCCTTTACCGGCCTGATGGCCAAATCGCTGGTCATCGATACCGTAATCGAAAATATCAACCTCTGCAAATATTTTACGATCATCTGCGAGACGCCGCAGCCCATCTGCGAGTTCATCACAAAGGAGCTGGGGCGCAGCGCCACCGTCTACAAGGCCGAGGGCGCTTACCAGCACCACCCCAAGACGGTCATCCTTACGGTTATGAAACGCTCTCAGGCCGTTCAGCTGCGTAATTTCGTGCGGCGCAACGAGCCGGGGGCTTTTATCACGATCACCAACAGCAGCGAGATTATCGGCAAGGGCTTCCGTGGATTCAACTGACGCCGATTCCCCCGTCTCACGCAAAAATCCCGGCAAAAATCCTGGCATAACGCCAGAATCCCGCCGGGATTTTTCATCTTGCTGTCAGCGCTCAGCCCTTTACGTACTCCGCCGCTTCCGTGGCCGCGATCAGGCCGGAGTCGATGCACAGGCCGTAGCAGTAGCCGGGGATGTCGTAGTACGGCGAGTAGTAGAGGCTGCCGGCGTCGGTGCCGCAGACATAGAGGCCGGGGATCACCTGATTCTCGCAGTTTAACGCGCGGCAGTTCTCGTCGATGCGCACGCCGCCGAAGGTGCTCCAAGCGCTGGGCTCATTCTGCACCACATAGAACGGCCCCTGTGCCACCGGCGACAGATACCAGGGGTTGGTGCCGAACTGTTCGTCCACGCCCTTTTCGCAGTAGCCGTTGTACTGCTCCACCGTAGCCGCCAGGTTCGTCAGGCCGAAGAACTTGCCCAGCTCCTCGATCGTATCCGCCTTGTACAGCCAGCCCTCCTTCAGGCCTTCCTCGATATCCGCAGGGAGGTTCGTCAAAATCCTCTCCTTGAAGTAATTGCCGATGAACCAGTTCTCGGCCGTCGCGCCCTTGGCGGTCGTGTACTCGTAAAGGCCCTGGGTCGCCATGGCGTCCACGTAGGCCTGGTCGACTACCGCGTACCAGGGGGCGTTGCGCAAAATCTGCTCGCTGCCGTAGGACATCGGGTAATCGCACAGCAGGCCCTCGTTGATGAAGCGGTTGCCGGCCGCGTCTACTAACAGGCAGCCGTAAAGGCCGAATTTGAAGGCCGTATTCTGGTCGTATTTGTCCTGCTTGGCCGGGCGGGATGCCTTCTGGTTCGTTCCGCCGTACTCGCAGGGACAGTAGCCGAATACCTTGTCAAGGCCTGCGCCGACAGCCGTCGCCATGTTGATGGCGTCGCCGGTGCACAGCGAATCGCCGCCGCTGGCCGCGTTCAGATGACGGGTTCCCAGGAAGCGCTCCTGCATGTCGCGGTTGCCCAGATAGCCGCCGCTTGACAGGATCACGGCCCCGGCCTTGATCGTCACCTTCGTGCCGTCGGCCTTCTCGGCCGTAATGCCGCTCACGGCCTCGCCGTCCTGCAGCAGGGAGGTAGCGGAGGTATTGTAGAACACCTCGACGCCGTTTTTCTCAAGCGCCTGCTCCCATAGCTTTACGCGGTCCTCGACCGGGTTTAAGATCAGGTGGAAGCCGCCTTTTTCGCCGATGAACGGCGTCTCAAAGCGGAAGTTCACCTCCTGGAACTCATAGCCGATTTCCTGCAGCTCGGCCACCGCGTTCTTGGACTCCTCCAGGCAGCGGCGCATCAGAAGCGGGTTCGGCGTCCAGTGCGTATACTCCATTACATGGTAGAAGGCGTCGTCCACTACCAGCGTCGAGCCGCCCTCTTTGTTCTTCAAAACCTCGGTTTCCACGGCGAAGGGGCCGGATACCTTGATGCCGTTTACGGCCGCCACGCTGCCGCCCTTCTCGACGGCGATGACCTTTAAGCCCTTCTTGGCCGCTACGTTGGCCGCCATAAAGCCGGCCGCGCCCACGCCGACGATTACCAGGTCGGCTTCATAGCTCTCGTCGGCCGAGGCTACCTTTTCCACCTTCTTTGCCAGCCATCCTTCGGCGTCGCCGCCGGCCTGGGTGATGCAGTCGGCCACGGCCTCGCGGATCGCGCGGCTGGAATTGGAGGCGCCGGCTACCACGTCCACGCCGCCCGCCTGGTTTTCCACCAGCGCCGGGATGAACTGCTCCTCTACCTGGCTGAACAGGACCGGCGTCTCATTGTGCTCCAGCACCTTGATGCCGGTGATCTCCGTCTCGGAGAAGGTCGTCTCTACCGTTATGTAAGAAATATTGCCGTAGGCCTTGGCCGTGTAGGTGCCCGGGGTGTAGCTGGCCGCTGCCGCCGCCGTGGCTGCTTCGGTTGTGGCTGCCTCAGTGGCTGCCGTCGCCGCCTCAGTGGCCGCCGCCGTGGCCGCTGTCGTAGCTGCTTCGGTCGCCGCCGTCGCCGCTTCGGTCCCTGCCGCCGTCGTAGCCGCGGTATCGCCCGCACAGGCGCCCAGGATGCCCATGGCCGCCAGGCTGGCCGCGCCGGCCGCCGTGCCCTTTAAGAAATCCCGGCGGGAAATGCCCTTTTGCTGGTTCTTGATCTCTTTTTTCACTGTTCCTTCCTCCTCGTACTCGATTCGTATGCCCTGCTTTCGTGCCTGCGGTCCGGTTTCTTCCGGATCCGGCTATGATCCGGCCGGCTGCCGCCGCGCACGCCGGGGCATTCGCTGTTTCCTATGTTAATCTATGAACATAGTTGAGAGTCAAGGGGTTTTCCAAAAAAAGTCCCGAAAGATGCTCTTCCGGGATTTTTTTGAGGTTATTTTACTGCAAAATGCTTTTGTCTCATTTGATCGGGATTACGACCGTCTCCACGTCCTGCCCTTCCCCGTCCAGGTTCAAAAACGACGGGAAAATCACCAGGTCGTCCCGGATCTGGTAACCGTGATCCTCCAAATAAGCGAACGCCTCCTGAAAAGTCGCTTTTTTTACGCTTTCGGCCCTGGTGGCCCGGCGGCGGAAGCGCAGGCATTTCCCCAGCTTCAGGCGGCGAAGCCGCGGATCCTCCGTATCGGCCAGGCGGTACGCCTCCCGAAGGGGGATTGCCGTGACATAGCTGGGGTTTATGCTGTCTTTTTCTGAAAGGAAATCGGAGCGGGGAATGATGCGGGTATAGCTGGTGATACTCAGAAGCTCCACAAATTGGGCGATCAGGTCGGCGTTTTCCACCGATACCGAGAAATCCCGCCCGTACGAGGCATGGATATAAAGGTAATCGTCCAGATCGGTTACCTCAAAGCTTGAACTTAGTTCAGAGTTTATCATTCTCATGGCATATTCGAGGCGCTCCAGCCGATACGACAAAAGCTGCATTTCCTGGTTCAGGCAGCGCCGCTGCTCCCGCAGCGAATGCATAAACACCTCACCCGATTGCTTCTGATCCAGCATCTCGATCGCCTGCTCCACCGTGAAGCCGTACTGCAAAAGCATGCGGAAGGCATTGACGCGGAAGGCGTCCTCCGGCGTGTAGTAGCGGTAGCCGTTTTCGCTGCGCTTTCCGTCAAAGAGGCCGTATTTTTCGTAGAAACGGATTTTTGACTGCGGCAGCCCGACCATGGCTGCGAACTCGCTGATTTTGTAATGCTTCATAGGCGCTACCTTTCTCCGCAGTACTGGAAAAAGCGGAAGGCTACACTTTCGGATTTTAAATACGAGCGGGTATATTCGACTA
>CANSWW010000057.1 GCA_947650845.1 uncultured Lachnospiraceae bacterium | reverse complement strand
CCAGTTCCTGGCGGGTGCGGAGCATGGGGAAATAGGCTTGCAGATGGTTTTTCATGGATGATATCCTCACTGTGGAAATAGAAGTGTGATGAGACCCGGATCGTTTCGGAAACGCTTTTATGAAAAGAGAGATTTGTAAGGAGATAGTGGCAAATGACGGTAAAAAGACGGTGCCGGAAAGAAACGGGTATGGTTCTGTTATTATACCATATGGCTTTTATAATTACCACACACAAAAAGCGAGGGTTTGCGGGGAAAACCCTCACTTTTTGTTGTGGTTTATGATCGATCGGAGAGTGCTGACAGCGTTTTGAGTTGTTCCCAGTGGTTATAAACTCATCTTTTATGACCTCATAAAAAGAGAAGCATTTGGCATCACACCCAAAATCGCTTGACAATATCCTGGCGGTCTGATATATTAAAACCAACCTATTCTACAGGTCAATAGATTATTGGAAAAGGAGGAGGCATGAGAAGCGATACGACGATACGAGAACGGGTCATGCGGGATATCAAGAGGACAGGTGTCCTCCCCTGCATCAAGCTCCATGAAAAGGCAGACTGGATTGCTTACGCGCAGGCCATGTACGACGGCGGAGCCAGGGCGGTGGAGGTCACGATGACGACGCCGGGCGCGCTGGAGGCGATCGAGGCGATTTCCTCACATTTTCAGGGGGAGATGCATGTGGCGGCCGGGACGGTGCTAGACGGAGCGACGGCACGGGAGGTGCTGCTCCACGGCGGGGAAATTCTGGTGAACCCCTGCATTGTGGAGGAGGTGATCGACGTGGCGAACCGCTACCAGGCGGCATGCTTTTCCGGGGCCATGACGGCGACCGAGTGCTTTACGGCGATGCGCCTGGGGGCGACGGCAGTGAAGATATTCCCGGGCGCGCTGGGCGGGGCGAAGTATATGACGAATTTAAAGATGGTATTCCCGGAGGCGGATCTGATCCCTTCGGGCGGCGTCAATGAAAAGAATGCCGCGGAGTTTATTCGCTGCGGCGCATGCGCCGTATCGGGGGCAAGGACGTTTATGAACCATGAAAAGATTCAGGAGGAGGGGCTTGGCTGGATTACAAGGCAGGTTGCGCGGTTTATCGCGATTGTAGCCGAGGCTAAAAAGGATTTGCCGGATATCCCGTAAGAGGCAAAACGGAAATACCGCAAGGGTATCCCATCATGCCCTGAGAACACGGGCAATAATAAGGAAACACCGCAAGTGTGTATAAAATGTCCTGAAACGACGGACAAGTAAAAGCAAGAAAGGAGAAGAACTCATATGGAGGTTATTTGGTTGTCGTACCCGATGAGTACGACGGCGCCCAGGCCGCCGGCGATCCCGGCGCCGAGCGTTTCGCAGTTCCAGTCGATCGAGAAGGACGGCGCGAATGTCCAGTTCCTGCAGTGCTACAACCATACGGGGACGCATCTGGACACGGCGGCTCATGTGATCGAGGGGGGAGCGTGGATTACGGATTTTAGCCCGCGGGAGCTGATTTATACCAGTATCCGGTATCTTGATTTGAGCAATACGCCCGAGGATACGGTGATTACGCCAAAGCTCTTGGAGCCGTATCTGGAGAACGGCTTTGAGGAGGAGGCGCTGATCGTGCGCTTCGGCGTGGAGCAGTGGCGGGCCAAGGACCCGCAGCGTTTTTCCAATCACTGCCCGGGTTTTTCAATCCCGGCCGCGGAGTATATCCACGAAAAAATGCCGAACCTGCGCCTGATCGGTACCGATGTGCCGTCGATTGCCTGCATCTCTTCCCTGGAAGAAACGATGAAGGCGCACAACGTATTTTTTGAGCGGGCAAGGACACCGCATTTTATTATCGTCGAAGAGATGAAGCTTGACAAGGAACCGAAGGGGATCCGCCGGATGCTGGTATCGCCGTGGCTGCATGAGGATATGAACTGCGGCCCCTGCGTGATTTGGGCGGAGTGTGAACCATAATGTCCGGAGAACACGGACAATAATAAGGAAACACCGCAACCGATGAAAGGAGAAGAAGATGAAGAAAATCCAAAAGATGCTGGCTTTGACATTGGCCCTGGTATTAGCGCTTGGCGCAGCGGCCTGCTCACAGACGTCTCCCGGGGAGGGACAGGGGACGCAGGGAGGCAGCACAGCCGTCACTCAGCCGGGGGGCACGCAGGAAGCCGGGGCAGGGAGCAATGGGGACAAGCTGGTGGTCGGCCTGATTCAGCAGGATCTGACCAATCCCTTCCATTTGGGGGAAGTAGAGGGGGCCAAGGTCTGCGCCGAGAAGTACGGCTTTGAGCTGGTCGTCACCTCGGGGGACGGCGATGCCGGCAAACAGGTGGAGGCCTTTGACGGCCTTCTCGGCCAGTGCGACATCATTTCGATCAACACGATAGACGTAACGGCCTTTGAGAATTCCTTTAAGAAAGCGGCCGAGATGGGCGTAAAGGTGGTGGTGCAGCACAGCTGGTCGGATCAGTCGCTCGGCACCATCGGCTTTGACGAATACGCCATGTCGACCGAAGTGGGCGAGTACGCGATCGAGGTGCTGAAAAACCAGGGCGGGGAGCTGTCCGAAAAGCAGGTCGTGCTTTTGACCGGCAACGACGGCCAGGGCTTGAATGAAAAGCGCATCGGCGGTTTCGTCTCGGTCATGGAAGCGAACAACGTGACGATCCTGGCGGCAGAGCCGACCAACTGGGACGGTACGACGGCAGTCACCAAGATGGAAAACTATTTAACGGCCTATGATAAGATCGACATGCTCTACGGCCTGTCGGACAGCGTGACGTACCCGGCCGCACTGGTCATCAAGAACAAAGACCGGCGGGAAGAAATTTCGATCTGCTCCATCGACGGTTCGGCCGACGCAATCCAGGCGGTCATCGACGGCGATATGGACAGCACCTATCTGCTGGCCTCGCAGTATACCGGCTACTACAAGGTGCTGATCCCCTACCTGGCCATGACCGGGGAGTATGACTTCGGCACACAGGGGGACTACATCCTTCCGGGCTTCATCGTGACGCCGGAAAACGCCTCGGCCATGCTGGAGCTGGCGCTGGCGATGGAGAAGGATCCGGGAGCCATTGACTACGACAAGCCGTTAGAAGAGCTGGTAAACGAATACCTGAAGTAATGATGGGCGGGCCGGGGCGCCACTGCGCAGGCGGCGCGCCCGGCCCATACAAAGAGACAGGAGGAGGCATATGGTTCCAGTCCTTGAAATGCAGGGCATTTCCAAACGCTTTCCGGGCGTGCAGGCGCTCTCAGGCGTGGACTTGAAGCTGTACGGCGGGGAGATTACCTCCCTGATCGGGCAGAACGGCGCCGGCAAATCGACCCTGATGAAAATCCTCGGCGGGAACTACCAGAAGGACGAAGGAAAGATTCGGATCCACGGGAAGGAGGTCGAGATCGCCGGCACGGCGGACGCGGCGCGTTTGGGCATCGGCATCGTGTATCAGGAGCTGAGCCTGTTAAACAATCTCACGGTGGCCGAGAATATTTTCCTGGGGCGGGAGCTTGTAAACGGAATCCGGCTGAACAACCGGGAGATGAACGAGCAGGCCCGGCGGTATCTGGAAGAATTTGGGATTGACAATATTGAAGTAAACAAAAACGTCGAAATTTACTCCCTGGCCAAGCAGCAGCTGATCGAGATTGTAAAGGTGCTGTCCCACCGTCCCGAAATCCTTGTTCTGGACGAGCCGACGGCGGCATTGACGAATGAGGATACCAAAAGGCTGTTTCGCATTCTGTTCCGGCTGAAAGAGCAGGGGATCTGCATCGTATTTATCTCCCATCGCCTGGGAGAAATCAAGCGTTACTGCGATTCCGGCACGATCCTGATGAACGGGCGGGTGACGGCATCCGTGCGTATGGAGGATGTAGACGAGCTGAAGATCATCGAATATATGCTGGGCGGCAGCTACCAGGCCTATGAAAAACAGGCCGCCGCCGTGCGACACAGCGAAACCCCGGTCCTGGAGCTGAGAGATATCCGGCTGAAAGACCGCCTGTACGGGGCCGGCTGTAAGATCTACAAGGGAGAGATCGCCGGTTTCACGGGCCTTTTGGGCGCGGGGCAGGATCTGCTCTGGCGGGTGGCCTACGGCGCGCTGCCGGCCGACTCCGGTGAAATTCTGGTAAACGGAAAGCCGCAAACGATCAAAAACCCGGGCCAGGCGGTGCGGTGCGGCATCGGCCTGCTGACTGAGAACCGCAAGGAGGAGGGGCTGTTTGCCGATCTGTCCGTGCTGGATAATATCGCGCTGCCGACACTTGGCCGTTTCCGATATTCCGCGGTTTTCCCCTTTTTGAACTACCGGAAAATCCGTCAAAGCTGCCGGGCGTATTCGGACCGACTGGCGGTAAAAATGAGCAGCATCCACACGAAGGTACAATTCCTCTCCGGCGGCAACCAGCAGAAGGCGATTGTCTCGCGGTGGCTCTTGCGGGATCTGGAGGTGCTGATCTTTATTGAGCCGACACGGGGCGTGGACGTGGGAGCCAAGGCGGATATCTACAAGATTCTGGAGGATCTGGCCGCTGAGGGAAAGGCAATTGTGGTCGTTTCGACGGACACGACGGAAATTTTGCAGCTGTCGGACCGCATTTTCGTCATGTGCGGCGGCCGGGTAAGCGATATCATCGAAGGGAAAAGCGATGAAGAGACGCTGGCCAGGCTGATCCAAGGGAGCCCCGCAAAGTGCACGCCGGCAGGGAGTACGCCGGTGGTGAGCACGCCGGCAGAGGGCAGCCCGGCAGAAAGCACGCCGGCAGGAGAGGAGGTGACGACATGAACCAGGCGGCAGGGAAAAAAGCGGTGTCCGGCGAGCAACTGCGCGCGTCGTTAGAAAAGGGCGGGATCCTGTTGGTGTTTGCCCTCCTTTTTCTCCTCTTTTCCGTGCTCTCGGCAAAATTCTGCACGACGGCCAACATCTTTAATATTTTCAAGCAGGTATCCCACATAGCGATCCTGGCAATCGGCATGACCTTTGTATTCCTCTATGGGGGCATGGATTTGTCCGCGGGCGCGAATATTTTCCTGGGGGCGGTCTGCGTGGCGGCCATGCTGGAGGAGGGACTTCCGGTGTGGGCGGCCGTGGCGGTCGCCGTAGGGCTTTGTACGGCGATGGGGCTTCTAAACGGCATCATCATCGAGAAGCTGGGGATCAACTGTGTGATCGTTACGCTGGGCTCGCAGCTTTTGATTCGAGGGCTCGCGCTGCATATTATTGCAGAGTACCGTCAATGGATTTACGTGAAAAATCCGGCGGTCCTTTACTTAAACACAGGGACGGTGCTGGGGATGCCGGTACTGCTTCTTTTGACGGCGGCGCTGTATGCGGTAGCGTATCTGGTCCTGTCGCGCTCTGCGTTCGGCCGCCGGGTGTACGCGGTAGGCGGCAACGAGAGAGCGGCGCATCTGTGCGGACTGAACACATCGAGGATCAAAATGCTCTGCTATATGATTTCCGGCCTCTGCGCGGGCGTGGCGGGCATCGTGATCGCCAGCCGTTTGGGGATGGTCAACACGACCGTAGGCATCGGCATGGAATTTGACGCGGTGACGGCGGTGGTGCTGGGGGGCTGTGCGGTCAAGGGCGGCGAGGGTAATGTCTTAAAGACCTTTGTCGGGGCGTTGATTGTCGGCATGATCGCCAATTTTATGACGCTATCCGGCGTCAACGAGCATTTTCAGGATGCGGTTCTGGGCGGATTTATCCTGCTGGCCGCCGTATTTAACCGATTTACGCTTGGCAAGAACGATTGAGGAGGAGGCCCATGAAAACACACAGCAAATGGATGGACGGGCTGGTTTACCGGCTGGATGTGATTACGGTCCTGGCGCTGGCGGCGCTGTTGGCGGTCTTTTTCTCCTGTGTCAACCCGCGGTTCCTTTCCGTCCACAATTTCTACAATATGCTTCAGCTCAACGCGGCGCTGATTATTGTCTCGGTCGGCATGACATTCGTCGTGATGTCGGGCAACATGGATTTGTCGAGCGGGTCGGTCATCGTCCTGTCCGCCTCGGTGATGGGCGTCGTGTACCGCGCCACGGGAAACATCGGCCTGGCGATGGCGGCCTGCCTGGCGGTGGCCGTGCTGATCGGAGTCCTGAACGGGTTTTTGATTTCACATTTAAAAATCAACGCCGTCATTATTACCCTGTCGTGTATGGTGTGGGCGCGGGGGCTGGCGCTGGGGATTACGGACGCCAAATCCATTGTCGTATCGAGCCCTGTCCTGCAGGCGATCTACAGCCCCTTTGCCTTCGGCTTTTTCAATCTGTCGCTGGTGATCGTCGTTTTATGCCTGCTTGGCGGCTGGTTTTTGATGACTAAGACCCGCTTTGGCCGCTATGTAAAGGCATTGGGCGAAAATGAACACGCGACACAGCTGGCCGGCATCGATACCCGGCGTGTCAAATGGGCGCTGTTCGCGCTGGCCGGCTTCCTGGTGGGGATCGCCAGCCTGATTGACCTGGCCCGCCTGGGGAGCGCCGTGGTGACGATCGGCAACGGCATGGAGCTAAACGCCATCGTAGCCGTAGTCATCGGCGGCAACCGTCTTTCCGGCGGCAAGGGCTCCTTTGGTAAGACGGTGGCCGGATTACTCTTTATGTGCATCCTTACGAACGGGCTGTCTACGCTGGGAGTTACGGACGACAAAACCTATTTGATTAAAGGAGGCATTATCCTGGGAGCGCTGGTCATTCAGATGCTGTCCAACCGCTTCCGCCTGTATTACCTGCGGCACGCAAACGAGTAGCGAGAAAAAGACGTACAAAAACCTTGTAAACACGGACATCTATAAGAAAGAAGGGATACGATGCTAGAAGATACCTATGCCCATAGCCCGTTAGACAAAATGTTTCGGCAGGCGGACGTATACGGGGTTGGCTTTGATGAGGAACGGGCGGCGAAGAAGCCGGTGCGGCTGGCCGTGATCGGGTGCGGAGGTGTGGGCCAGAGCAAGCACATCCCGGCTATCATGCGCCTGCGCACGATTTGGGAGCCGGTAGAGCTGGCGGCCGTCTGCATGCGGAATGAGCGGCAGGGACGCAAAATCGAGCAGACCTACCGCACAAAATGGTACGCGGACTATGAGAAAATGCTGGAGACGGAGAAGCCGGACGGCGTGCTGGTGCTCTCGCCGGATGCTCTGCATTATGAGCATACGATGGCGTGCCTAAAGAGGGGAATTCACGTATTGGTTGAAAAACCGATTACACAGGACCTGTCCCAGGCGGAGGAGATGTGCCGCTACGCGGACGCGCATGGCTTGACGCTGATGACCGTGTCCAACAAGCGCTATTCCCCGCCGTATCTGCGAGCCAAGAAGCAGGGAATAGAGCAACCGGCGATGTTTACGGGAAAATTCAATCTGGGATACGATTACGTGGATCTCCTGGAGGGGGGTACGATCCATCTGTTTGATCTGGCACGCTATTTTATGGGCGATGTAAAGGCGTTGACAGCCGTCGGGACACATGCCTACGACTTCAACAAAACCGGCTATCCGTTTGACAACGCCTGCATCCTGCTGGAATTTGCAAGCGGCGCCGTGGGCACGGTCTATACGGCGTCTACTGCCCTGAGCTTAAAGCCGTGGGAGCGTGTGGAGATTTACGGAAAAAACCGCTGGCTGGCGGTGGAGGACCAGCGAACCCTCCTTCTGTACGACGATGAGACGGGGCCGACCAAGCTGTATGAGCCGGTATTTCCCAATACACTGATCTTCGACGAGGAATTCGGCGGCTTTATGGGGCTGATCGAGAACTTCTGTCAATGCATCCGCGGGGCGGAGACGCCGTTAGTGACCGGCTGGGACGGCCTGAAGGCATTTGCGCTGGTACAGGCGGCGCACCGCTCGCTGGCCGAGCACCGGCGGGTGGAGCTGTAGGGCACGAAGGGCGAGGAGACCGGAAACGAGGCTTTGCAGAGCGAACGGTCTGTTCAAACAGAGGGAGGTTATGGTATAATCCTGTCAAGGATTATACCGGCGCCGATTCGCGTCCGGCCGGCGATTACGAAAAATAAAAAAGAAAGTGGGAACCAATATGACCGCCTTTGCCCGTGTAACGAAAAGCAACCTTTCCGAACAAATTGCCAGCAGCTTGGAGGAGATGATCCTGACCCAGAAATTAAAATCGGGTGACAAGCTGCCCAGCGAACAGCAGCTGGCCGACCAGTTTGGCTCCAGCCGCAATATGGTCCGAGAAGCGATGAAAACATTAAAGGAGCGCGGGCTGGTGGAAGTAAAAAACGGCAGCGGCGTCTACATTACGCAGCCCGGCGCGCAGATGCTGGGGAATGTGGTCAACCGGCTTGTGACGGTCGGCACAGCCTCGGAATATGAAGTCTATGAGGTCCGTATGGCGCTGGAGGTGCGCAGCTGCAGCCTGGCGGCGCAGCATGCGACCGAGGAGGATATCCGATACTTAAAGGAACTGGTATCCGCCATGGAGGAATGCTATCTGGACAGCGGGCAGTGGGCAAAGCGGGACTATGAATTCCACGCGGCGCTTTCCGAAAGCACCGGGAATTCCCTGTTCCCCGAATTTATCCGTCCGCTTCTGAGGACGGTACATACGATTTCCGATACGCGTCCGAGAAACGTCGAGGCGCGTCTGGACGGCATTTTACAGCATAAAGTCATCGTAGAAGCGATTGAAGCGCGCGACGCCCGCGCGGCCCGCAAGGCCATGGCAACGCATTTGCAGCACTTCCTGGCGGATTTGACCTGTGAGAAAAAAGAGGAATAGGGAGGTCTGATTTTGAAAATAACCGATATCAAATCCTTTATCGTGTCGGCGCACAACGATAATTGGGTGTATGTAAAGGTCTACAGCGACGAAGGCATTACCGGTGTGGGGGAATGCTCGCTGGAGACGAGGGAGCAGACGGTGAGCGCCGCGGTCGGGGAGCTGAAACGCTACCTGGTGGGAAAGGATCCCTTTGAGACCGAGAAGCTGTTTTACCTGTGCTTCCGCGACGAATACTGGGGGGCCGGCGCGGTACTGACAAGCGCTTTAAGCGCGGTCGATATGGCGCTGTGGGATATCAAGGGCAAGGCGCTGGGCGTCCCTGTCTACCAGCTTTTGGGCGGCAGGTTTCGCAGCAAAATACGCTGCTATGCCAATCGCTGGTTCTTTGGCGGCGACACTCCGGACAAGCTGGCCCGCCTGGCGGAAAAGGTCGTGCGTCAGGGCTATACGGCGATGAAATGGGATCCTTTTTACCGGGCGGAGCACACGATCACGCCGGCCGAGCTGAGGGGGGTAATCGCCCAGGTGAAGGCCCTGCGCGACGCCGTGGGCTGGGATGTTGATCTGCTGATCGAGGGTCACGGCCGCTTCAACCCCTACACGGCGCTGCAGATCGCCGGCGAGCTCGCCCCGTACAAGCCGTTCTTTTTTGAAGAGCCGACGCTGCCGGAGAATTTCGACGCGCTGGCGCGTGTACGGGCCGCCAGCCCGATTGCCGTGGCATCGGGGGAACGCTGGTGCACAAAGAGCGATTTTCGCGCGGCGCTCGAGGCGGGAGCCATCGACATCGCGCAGCCGGATCTGCGGGTCTGCGGCGGTATTACCGAGGGCAAGAAGATCGCCGCCCTCTGTGAAGCCGGCCAGATTCCCGTAGCGCCGCACAATATCCACGGGCAGATCGGCGGGGCAGCGACGCTGCAGCTGGCGGCGGCAATTCCGAACGCCTTGATCCTGGAATACAGTGTGGAGGAAATCGAGTGGAAGGAGCGGCTGTTCGACTGCCAGTACAAGCCGGTGGACGGCTATATCGAGATCGGCGACCGGCCGGGCCTGGGGATTGATTTTGACGAGAAGGTAGCGCTCCAGTATCCGTTCCGCAATATATCGATGGTGCAGACATTATATCCGACGGAGTTCTAGGGCCTTGTCACAAAGCACCCGGGACCGTTCGGACATCTACGGGAGGAAATTTGCATATGAAGATTGTTACCATGGGAGAAATTATGCTGCGCCTGATGACGCCCGGCTTTCGCCGGATCGAGCAGGCCGATCATTTTGACGCGATTTACGACGGAGACGAGGCGATTGTGGCAGCTTCGCTGGCCCGTTTCGGCATGGAAGCGGAGTATGTGACGAAGCTGCCGGACAATGCGCTGGGCGAGACTTGCTTACAGCAGCTGAGGGCCCAGGGCGTCGGCTGTCGCCATGTGGCGCGCGGCGTGGGACGGCTGGGCATCAATTTCTATGAGACCGGTGTGGCGATGCGGCCGCCGCGGGTGATTTACGACCGTGCCGGCTCGGCCTTTGCCCTGGCGCAGCCGGAGGACTTTGATTTTGACGCTATATTTGAGGGGGCGGATTGGTTCCACTTTGCGGGAATTACGCCGGCGATTTCGCCGCAGACAGCAAAGCTTACCCGGCTGGCCGTGGAAAGCGCCCGCCGCCACGGCGTGACCGTGAGCTGCGATTTAAACTATCGCGGCAAGCTGTGGACGCCGCAGCAGGCGCAGGCCTTTATGAAGGAAATCATGGGGCAGGTGGATGTCTGCATCGGCAACGAGGAGGACGCGGAAAAATGCCTGGGCCTAAAACCGGCCGGCACCGACGTATATGCCGGCCGGCTGGATTTAGACGGCTACCGCGGTATTTTCCGGGAGATGAAGAAGCTGTATGGCTTCCGCTATATCGGCTGTACGCTGCGCGAGAGCTATTCCGCCTCGGACAACGGCTGGTCGGTGCTGTGCTACGACGGGCAGGAATTTGCGCAGTCGCGCCACTATGATATCCGTCTCGTGGACCGCGGGGGCGGCGGGGCCAGCTTTGCGGCCGGCTTCATCTACGGGATCCTGCAGGGACTGCCGCTTGCGCAGATCGCCGAGTTTGCCGGAGCCGCGTCGGCGCTCAAGCACACGGTATACGGCGGCATGAACCGCGTCACGGCCGAAGAGGTGTGGGAGCTGGCCGGCGGGGACGCATCGGGACGGGTGCAGAGATAGCTTTCATGCCTGGGCGGTGCGCCGCGCCGACGTTGCATGTGGATTTGGATACGACGAAAAGGAAATATTTGTTTACTCCTGAAGGGGGCTGTGAAAAAAATAGGAGTTGAAAAACTCCGGCTTTCACAGTCCCTCTTGTCTGTGCCGAATGTTAAATCAAAACTTTTTCTAAAAGGTTTTTCGCCTTGTTATAATCGGATACCTTTATTCCAATCATATCGCAGGCAGTTTCCGGGTTGCCAAGTCGCTTGACAGCATTTTCAACATAAAAAACCAACTGCTTTGCCGCAACTTCATTGGCATATTCTTCCATGATTTCACACATGACATCCGCTCCTGTTCTGTTTTATAATGGTTTACCCGGCCGGCCAATTTTGGAAAATTTTGATTCGTAATGACTGGCTGCTCAAAGCACTCCATCAATTATACTTCTCGATCCTCCGTGAGCTTTTCGAAAAAATATATCATCAATAGGGCATAACTTTGCGATTCGTTCGCGGATTATATCACAGCTTTCCAATCATACAATCCGAACCACGCATCATCGCAAGCCATGCTATGGGACAGGCAGACAGACAATTCGGGCGCAACCTGGTCGGGCAAAAACGCAAGACAGTAGAGGGACTCTTGCGTAAAGCCGTCCGCCGTCCTATAATACGGCCAGAAAGAGAGGAAAAAAGCCATGAAAGAACAAACCATCGGAAAGACCGTTACAAAAGCAACCCATACATCGGATTCTGCCGGATACGCCCTGTACGCCTTTGGCGGGCTGGGGACGGAAGGGCTGCTGATGGCCGCGGAAACGATGCTGTACGGACAGTCATTCGGGGACTGGACGCCGGAGAAGTGTATCACACATTGGCTGCTCACCTGCCTGATCTGGGGATGCTTCGGGATCGTTTTGGCAAAACGTCTGCCGGCCGCCCCGCAGAAAAAGCTTCAAAAGAAAAACGCGGTCGCCGCGGCTGTGCTTGCCTGCGTATCGATCCTCTTGACCTCGCTGGCATGGAACGGGTTTAAGCCGGCAATCGAAGCGGCGCATCTGGGCGCGGGCAAATTCGCGATCCAATATCTTTATTATGCGTTTGAAAGCTGGCTGGTACTGCTGATTGTCGCACACGGACAACTGGCCTTTGAGCACCGGTTTGGCAGCAGGAATATCCCGTTCGGGGGCGTTTTTCTGGCGGCCACCTGGGGGCTGGTCCATATTTTGACGCAAGGGACGGCCACAGGGATTTATACCGTGATCCAGTCCCTGCTATTCGGAAGCGTCTATATCTTTCTTAATAAAAACTATAAGCTTTCTTATGTGGCGATTGCTTTGATGTTCATGCTATAATACCCTTCAAGGGGGGACGGAAGTTGAAAGTAAACGAATATCAGCAGAAAGGCCTTTCAGAGGACCATGTCGATGTGTACTACCGCGTGAAAACAAAAGAGGTAACGGGAATTTTGGATTTTTTGCGAAAGAACAGCCGAAGGCTTGTCGGGAAAACAGAGGACCGAGAGCTTCTGTTTTCCCTGGAGGACGTATACTATTTTGAGTCCGTGGACAAAAAAACGTTCGCCTATCTGGATAAGGAGGTCGTGCGCATCGATCTGCGGCTGCAGGATTTGGAAAACGCTTATTTTGAGCAGGGATTTATCCGGGTAAATAAATCGACCATACTGAACATTTATAAAATCCAGGAATTGAAATCGGAGATTAACATGCGCGTGACGGCGCTCTTAGACAACGGTGAGAGAATCCAGATCAACCGAAGCTATAAGGCTAAATTCAACGCATTCCTAAATGCCGTGAATCAAGGAGGATTTCAAAATGAGATTGATCCATAAGAAAAACGTAATCCCTGTTATCTGCGTGACGTATACGGCGGTTTCCATAGGCGCCACCCTTTTTGAGGTCTTGGTAAAGGGCGAAATGAACCCTACGCAATTGAATATCTTTCTGTTTCTGCTTCTGAGCGTCTTAGGCGTCGCCGTCTTGTCCCAGCATTACAGGCTGGAACGGTTCTCCCCGTTGACGATGATCGGAATCCAATACCTGGCGGCCGTTGCCGTGATTTTGGTTTCGCTGAAGGCCGCGTCTTATATTACCGATATTCATCCGGACGGGTACCGGGATATGACGGTATCGTTTTCAATCCTGTATTTGATAGGGGCTGTTGTCTACTATATAAGCTTACGGCTGGAAGTCCGGAAACAAAACCGCATCCTGGAACAGATTCGGAGGAAGCAAAAGTAAAGGGCCATAGCAAGCGGCTTTGGGCGATAATTGATTCAAAACAGGTCTTTGCTATAGATGCGGCAGGACAAAATAAGCGGCAAAACACAGAAGCCGCTTATTTTATTTGTATAAACGGCAGACAGGCAAAGAATTACAAAGTGTGCAACTTATAGCATTACCAAAAAAACAAAGGATTAAAAATACAAAAATACTTGCAAAACAGATTGATTTATGATACCCTATAACATATCTTTCCGCAGAATATGGATTTAT
>CANSWW010000056.1 GCA_947650845.1 uncultured Lachnospiraceae bacterium | reverse complement strand
AACAGTGCCGGCTGGGAGCATATGCAGATTCGCACTCGAAAACCCGGCTTCCGTTTGATATATGAGAATTTCATTATCAACAACATTTGTATTGTCTTTCTTATTCTCCACTTTTCAGCCTTCCTTTTATTGCTCCATTAGTTTTATTTTTAAATGATTTACAATAAAACCTTTTTCCTGTAACTCTATAAGGTACTCCCTCGCTTCATCATCAATTATTTTAAATCATCCGAACTTTTATCTCGATATGCTGGGCCGATTTAAGTTTGGAAAGCAAACACACAACCTCCACCCCCGCCGTCCCCGGAAACATATCCACTGCGCACACACTACAGACCCGATACCCCACCGCCAAAAATGCCGCCAGATCTCTGGCCAACGAAGTCGGCTTGCAGCTGATGTACACAATCCGTTCCACTCCATAAGCGAGGATTTTCGGCAGCGCCTTCGGATGGACGCCCTCCCTGGGCGGATCCAAAACGATCAAATCCGGCTTTTCCGTAAGCTCATCCAACACCTTCAGCACATCCCCGGCCAAAAAACGGCAATTAGCCAGGCCGTTGCGGACCGCATTCTCGCGGGCTGCCGCCACCGCCTCCTCCACGATCTCCACGCCGACCACCTGTTCCGCCACTGCCGCCAGCACCTGAGCGATCGTCCCCGTGCCGCTGTACAAGTCAAAGACCACTTTGCCTCGCACGCTCCCTACGTACTCCCGCACTTTCTCATACAGCACCTCCGCCCCCAGGGAATTGGTCTGAAAGAACGAAAACGGCGTAATACGGAAGGAAAGCCCCAGCAGCTCTTCACAAAAAGAGTCCTCCCCATAGAGAATTTCCGTACGGTCGTTCCGTATGACATCCGCCAGACTGTCGTTGACCGTATGTAAAATCCCCGCCAAACTCCCCGCCAATGGCAGCGCCAGCAGGCCGTCCCGCCACCCCTGCAAAAGGGCCCCGTCTCCCTCCGCCTGGCTGCTGGTCACCAGCGACACCAGAATCTGCCCCGTTTTCGCCGCCTTGCGCACCAGCAGGTGCCGCAGATACCCCGTATGGCGCATCTTCTGATAAAAGGAAATGCCGGCCGCCTCAAAATAATCCCGCGTAGCCGTCAAAATGGCTGTAAAATCCTGGTCTGCGATCCGGCAGCCGTCTACCGTGATAATATCATAAAAACTACCCTTTTTGTGCATGCCCAGGGACAGGCGGCCCCCCTTTACCTCATCGCCAAACGAAAATTCCATTTTATTGCGGTAGCCGTCCCGGCTGGGGCTGGCCAAAATCGGCTCCATCGGCACATCTCCTAACACCGGCTGAAGTAATTCCCTCACCTGCTCCTGCTTGAGACGCAGCTGCTCCTCATAAGGCAGCGTCTGGTACACACAGCCGCCGCAGATACCAAAATGAGGGCATACCGAGTCCCGGCTCTCAAGCGGCGCCGGGCAAAGCACCTCCAATAGCCGCCCCTCCGCACGGCCGCCGCGCATTTTTGCTATTGAAAAACGCACCCTCTGTCCCGGCAATGCGTCCTTCACCGCCACCCACTTTCCGTCGACTTCCACAAGCCCCTTAGCCGGAAATACCGTTTTCCGTACAATGCCCTCCCGCACTTCCCCTTTTTTCATCTGCGTTCGTCTCCTTATGATTGCCCCTGCTCTCAGGGCATTTTATGTATCCTCGCGGCACCTCTACAGACATAGGGAAAGCCCGCTGTCATATGCCACGCCAGCAGGCCTTCTGTCTGTTTCATACATTGCTCTTCCGCTGCCAAAGGGGCCGCGACCGCCGCGACCTATTGTCCTCTTATTGCTCTTCCGGCTCCTCTGCCTTCGCTTCATCCTCGGCGCCTTCTTCTTTCTCTTCCTTCTCTTCCTCAAAGAAGTCTACATCCTCAAAGAAATCGTCGTCGAAATCGTCCTCAAAGTCATCGTCCTCGCACGCGCACTCCGGGCGCACAAAGCGATATACGGCATATGCGATACCGGCCACTGCCGCAATGACGCCGATAACCGCCAGGATCCCCATAACCGTTTTCTTTTTCTTTTCGCAGTCTCTTTTCTCCAATAAGTCCTCTAATTTCAGACTTGCCATCAATTCTTCCATCTTTTTCATCGTCATCCGTTCCTTTCTAAAGATATTATGTGCAGCATCCACGAAATTATCATACCACACAAAAGAAAAAATTACCATGGGCAATTGTGCTTTTTTGTCTAAAAAAATATATAAAGTTCCTTATCCCTTACTTTCGTCCACCCGCTTCATAATCCCCCGGATATAATCCGTCGCTTCTTTCAGATATGGCACAAACGACTCTTTTTCCTCCGACCACATCTCCATCACAAAGAAACCGCGGTAGCCCATCTTGACAAACTCCCGGAAGCACCGTTCAAAATCCACCAGCCCCTCGCCGTACGGGACATTCCGAAAGCACCCCAGCGTCCCGTCCTTCACATGGCAGGCCACCAGATGGCGTCCGCCATATTTCAAATCCGGAACCGGATCCGCGCCCGTCGACGCCACATTCCCCGTATCCGTATAAATTTGCAGATAAGGCGAATCAAAGCTGTCCGTCAATTCCCGCGCCGCCTTTACCGAATTGATAAACGGAACGTCCGGCATCACCTCCACCGTCAAAATCACCCCGTACAGCGCCGCAAAATCAATCAACTCCGCCAAGGAACCATTAAAATTCTCCCTCGTCCGCGCCGTGCTGTCCCGGCCGTTCACATCATACGGCGCCAGCTGGACAATCTTTATACCCAAAAAGCTTGCCATCTCGATCGCCCGCCGCACAATCGCCTTGCCCTGCTCCCGCACGCTCTCCCGGTCGTCGCCCAACGGAAAATACCGATTCGCCGTCAACGCCATCGTGTAAAACGGCATATCCGCCTCCTCCGATGCCCGGCGGATCGCCGCCAGCTCCTCCTTGCTCCACTGCAGACGGTTGATCCGCGGCTCCACCCCGTCGATGCTCAGCTCAATAAAATCAAAACCCGCCTCCTTCGCCACCCGAAACTTCTCCGGCCAGCTAAATTGCAGGGGAATCGCCTTCTCATATACGCCCAATTTAATATCCTGTATCCTCATAAACAATCCTTCCTCCTCATCCGATCATCGCCTTATGAAAACGCCTGCCATGAACACAGCGTTTCCCGGCAGGCGTATCCTATCCAATCCTTTTTTCCTCCCAGTATCCTGGCCGGATTCTATTCCGGCAAGCCTCCTTGCCCAAATTCCCATCAAATATCATCCGGCCAAAACACTAGTTATACTGCAGCTCCTCCGGCAAATCCGTCGTCCCCTGCCCATAATGGCGGAACACCTCCACCGCCCGCTCAATCTGCTCCGGCGTCATCAGCGGCACATTCGGATTCATCCCATAAGCGATCGAATACGTCTTAGCCGCCTCCTCCAGGTAAACGCAGGCATACAAGGCCTGCTTCAAACTATCGCCAACACTAATCACGCCATGGTGCTTCAAAATCACCGCCAGCTTATCGCCGATATTTTCCACCGTCTCCACGCCCATCTGCATGCTGGCCGCCGAAGAATACGGGCAGACCTTCACCGCGCCCCTGGTCGCATTGGCCAGCGTCGTCAAATTGCAGGGCAGCTCGTCGGTAATCAAGCCCACGGCCGTCGCGTACGGCTGATGCGTGTGAATAACCGCGTTCACCTGCGGCATTTTCTTCAAAATATACAGAAGAGCCTTAGAATCCACCGAAGGCTTGCGCTCCCCCTCCAGCACCTTGCCCTCGATATCCATCACCAGCACATCCTCCGGCACCATATCCTCATAAATCATCCCCGAAGGCGTGACCAAAATCTCGCCCGAAGGCATCCGAAGCGTTACGTTGCCGCCGGACAACGCGATCAGGCCATACCGGTCCAGCTTGATGCCCGCCTCGATGACACTCTGTTTTTCCTTCTCAAACATGACAATTCTCCTCCTGTTAAACATTTTCAATAAAATCCCCGGACGGCGATTGCAGGACGCGGGGCGCCAAACGACACTCGCTTCGCGCCGCAATCCACTTTCATGCCCCTGCGCGGCGCGCGCTACCGCTCCAGCACATTCCACTGCTCCCAAATCTCATCCAGCTTACCCGTCAACGCCTTGTAAATCTGATACTTCTGCCGATAATAAGCCGCCCGCTCCGGGTTCGGCTCATACACCTTCTTAATCCTCGTAAACTCCGCCGACGCCTCTCTGAAATCCTTGTAGCAGCCGCTGCCCACCGCCACGCACATCGCCGCGCCCATGGCCCCCAGCTCCTTGCCCGCCGGCACCTCGATCGGCAGCTGCAGCGCGTCCGCAAACATCTGCATCCAGCCCGCCGAGCCGCAGCCGCCGCCGGCCACCCGCACGCAGGTCGTCTTATCCTTCTTATTCTCCATCAGCTTGTCGATATGGTGCATGTGAGAGAACAAAATCCCCTCGTACACCGCGCGCAGCATATGCGCCTTCGTATGACGCCCGTTCAGCCCCACAAACCCCGCGCGGGCGTCGAGACTTACGTTGGTGCCGTACAAAAACGGCAGGAAGATGATGCTGCTGTCATCATAAGGAACGCTCTCCATCATGGCCTCGCAGGCATCGTAGACGTCCTTGCCCCGGGCCTCCATCTCCTTCTTTTCCTCCTGCATGAAATGATCCACAAACCATTGCAGATTGCTGGCCGAAGTCGTGCTGCCCTCCAGCTCCAGATAATACTCATCCATGCAGTAAATACTGCTCATGAAGAAATCCTCTTTGACGATCGGCGTCTTGCTGATAAACTCGTTGATGCTCCAGGTCCCCAGCACGACGCACAGCTTCTCGCTGTCCGTCAAGCCGCAGGCAATCGCGCAGGCCGTAATATCAAACAACCCGCCCATCACCGGCGTGCCGGGAAGCAGCCCCGTCTCCTTCGCCGCCTCCTCGGTCACCGTTCCGGCCACCCCGGCCGACGGGACGATCGTTTCCGGAAAGCAGGGCAGCCATTCCTCAATGCCCAGCTCCGCAAAAATCTCCTTCTCAAAACGGCGCGTATCCAGATCCATGCAGCTCAGGCCCGAAGCATTCGAAATCTCCATGCCGATCTGCCCGGTCAACTTCATGCGCAGATAATCCACGCACATCAGCACATAAGCCGTATCCCTCATTACCTCCGGCTCATTGTCCTTCATCCAGGCCAAAAGAGGCGCCGCCTGCCCGGCCCAGATCGACTGCTTCGTACGGTTCACGATCCGGCCCACGCTGCCCTCTCTCATATATTTCTTGATATAATCCTTCGCGCGCATGTCGCCGGACAAAATGCAGTTCTTATACGCCGGCTGCTTCTCCCGGTTCATCAGGAAAATCCCGTTCCCGTAGCCGGTCGCCGCCACGCCCTTTACATCGGCCGGGTCGATGCCGCTCTTTTTCAGCACCTCGCGCACGGCCAGGCAATTGGCCTGCCATACCTCCTCGACATCGCGCTCAATCCAGCCGTCATGGGGATTGATCTGCGTGACCCGGGTATTGGCGGTCGCGATCTCATTCCCCTTTAGGTCATAAATACCGGCCTTTACGGACGTCCCGCCATTGTCCATCCCGATAAAATATGTATTTGCCATCTGCATACCCTCCCAGAATTTTTTCATGCCTTGGCGGCGCGCCGCCAGGCGCATGTGGGTTACAACGCCGCCTTACGCCGCCTTCTTCTTCGACCGCATCTGGCTGATAACGTCGAATACGACCGCTACCAGCAGGATGCTGTAGGTGATAAACTGCTGCCAGGTCGAAGGCACCGACAACAGATTCATCGCGTTCGTCACCATGGACATCAACGTAAGCCCCAAAACCGCGCCGAAAATCGTGCCCTTGCCGCCGTTCATCGAGCAGCCGCCGATTACGCAGGAGGAAATCGCCGTCATCTCGGCGCCCGTGCCGGCCGTCACCGGACAGCCCGAAAACTTCACCATATAGATAATCCCGGCCAGGCCCGCGCAGATCGAGCAGAACATGCAGGCCGCGATCTTCACGCGGTCCACGCGGATCCCCGAATAGCGGGCCGCCTTCTCATTGCTGCCCGTATAAAACACCAGGCGCATGGGCGAGGACTTGCGCGTCAAGAAATCCATCGCCACGGCGACAATCAGGAAAATAATCAGCTGCATCGGCAGAAAATCAAACACCAGCCCCTGCCCGACGATCTTAAACCACGGATAATCCTCCAGACGCGCAAGCAAAGACAGCGAACGCCCGCCGGTGAGCCCCAGCACCAGGCCCCGCGCCATGCCCATCGTGCACAGCGTCACGATAAAATGCGTCAAATTCAGCTTGGTAATCATCATCCCCTGCAGCCAGCCAAAAGCAGCCACGAATACCAGAATCACCAGACAGGCCATGAACGGATTCCCGCCCGCTAAGAGTACCTGGGCCCCCAGGACCATCGACAGGCACATGACGGAGCCCACGGACAGATCCAGCCCGCCCGAGATCAGGACGACCGCCATACCGATCGTCATCAGGCCGTCGGTCGACATGCCGGAAAGCACGGTACGGATATTGGTCCATGTCATAAACAGCGGACTCGCTATGGACAGGATCACGCCAAAAACAAGAATAATGATAATCAGGCTCAGCTCATGCATGCCCTTGAGCTTAGCCAGCGAATTTTTTTTCTCGGTCTTTTCCATTCGGTTACTCCTCCTCTGCCTGTTTCTCCAGCAAATATGCGCCGGACGCGTAATTCATGATGTAGTTGCTGTTGATATCGTCCCCCGTGGCCTGGGCGCAAATCTCTCCCTCGCGCATCACCAGCACACGGTCGCACATCCCGATAATCTCATTCAATTCCGAAGATACGATAATGATACCCATCCCCTGATTCGCCAGCCAGCGCAGATAGGTATGGATTTCCGACTTAGCGCCCACATCCACGCCGCGGGTCGGCTCATCCATGATGACCACCTTAGGCGTCTTGGTAAACAGCTTCGTGACCATGACCTTCTGCTGGTTGCCGCCCGAGAGATCGCCCACGCGGTGCGTTTTGCCCATGCATTTGATATTCAGCAGCGCAATCGCGTGCCGGGCCGCGTCCGACTCCCTCGCCGCCTCGATGAGGACCGATTTCTTCCCCCGGCGGAACACGTCGCGATGCATGGAGGCCACGTTTTTCTCCACGTCCATATCCAAAAACAGCCCCAGGTTCTTGCGGTCCTCGCTCATATAGACGAGGCCCTTGCTATAGATATCCGACGTCTTGCCGCCGCCTAGCTCCTCGTTGTCATAGACGACCGTTCCGCTCTTTTTCCTGTGAAGATTGACAATAGTCTCCATGATCTCGGTCCGCCCGGAGCCGACCAGCCCGGAAAAGCCCAGGATCTCGCCCGCGCGCAGCTCAAAGGATATGTCGCGGAAACGCCCCTCCACATCCGCCAGGTCCGTCACCTTCAGAAGAACCTCGCCGTTATTTTCCTCCAGCTTGGGCGGGTACAGATTGCTGATCTCGCGGCCCGCCATATCGTTTACCAGCTGTTTGGCTTCGACCTCCTTCACCGCATAGGTGTTAATCATCTCGCCGTCGCGCAGGACCGTGACGCGGTCGCACTGCTCAAAGATTTCCGACAGCCGGTGGCTGATATAGATGATGCCGATGCCGCGCTCCTTCAGCCGTCTCATGATCGCAAAGAGCGCTTCCGTCTCGCTCTCCGACAGGGAGGCCGTCGGCTCATCCAAAATCAAGATCTTACAGTTTTCCGACAAAGCCCGCGCAATCTCCACCACCTGCTGATTTGAGATACTTAAATGCTCCACCAGCCGGGAAGCGTCGATCCCCTCGACAATCGAATCCATGATCTTCTGGGCTTCCTCATTCAGCTTCTTATAATCAATGCTCGCCGTGCGCATTCCATTGATCTTCGACATAAAAACATTCTGCGCCACGGTCATCTCCGGGCACAGGGCGATTTCCTGGTGCACAAAGCCGATTCCCTGATGCTGCGCATCCTGGCAGTCCTTGATATCCGCCTTCTTCCCCTCTATGTAAATCTCGCCGCTGTCGGCTTTCAGCAGGCCATAAATGATATTCATCATGGTGGACTTCCCGGCCCCGTTCTCACCGATCACGGAATGTACCTCTCCCGCTTTCAGGTCAAAATTCACGTTCTTCAGGACCTGATTGTTACCGAACGATTTGCTGATTCCCCTCAGCTGTAATAAGACATCTGCCATTACTCATCCCACTTTCCGTTATCCATCTACTCATGCTTTCGCGGCGCGCGGCGCCGACGACGCATGCAGGTTTTGTTTCCCAACGGCTGCCGATTCCGGGCGGCAGGCAAGCCGCCTACAAAAGGAACCGGTGTGCGGAAATAGCACACCTTCCGCACACCGCCTCCCTGTCGTACTGATTTGATATGTTTTATTACGGATTTCCGTCGGACAGCATATCCTCGATGCTGCTGTAGCCGGCGTTCTTGATGTAGTTCGCCATGTAGTAGTAATCCGCCGTCTCGGCCGTTACAACATCCAGGCCGTTATCCAGATAAGGGATATAGGTAGGATTCTTACCCGTCGCCTTCTTCGCGGACATCGGGTTCATCAGCTCCGGATGGGCCGCGCAGAACAGCAGCCACATGCTCATCCAGCCCTGCATATACTGATCGGGAGCGATCGCCGCCAGGAAATCGCCGGTCTTAAGCATATCCAGAACCGCGTCGTTCGTATCACAGCACATGACCTTGATGCCGGTACCCAGCTCCTTAGCCGCCGTAGCCGCGCCCTGTGCGGAGGTCGCCTCCGGGCAGAACACAGCCGCCAGCTGAGGATTCTTCTGCGCGCAGGTCATAACGGCCTGATAAGCGGCGTCTGCATCCTGATTGGTGGGCGTATTGTCCAACATCTCTACATCTGGATATCTTTCTTTAATCTGAGCACGGAACACATCCACACGGATATCATGGTTGGTCTGGCCAGGATTGCAGGTGGTCATAATGCCGCCCTTGCCGCCGATGGCGTCGCCGATCGTAATCGCGGCCTGAGTGCCCTCCTTCGTATTATCGGAAGTCACGTATCCGATACGCGCCGAATCGGGAGCATCCGCCGCAAACGTGCTTACGCATACGCCTGCCGCAACCGCGTCCGCGATCGGTCCCTGGAAAGCTTCTGCGGTAATCGGGTGCAGGCAGATCCCCTTAGGCTTCTTCGCCAAGTCCTGATTGAAGGATTCTACCTGCTTGCTGATCTCGTATTCCACGCTGCCGGTATAGGATGTCTTTACGCCTAACAGCTTGCCGAGCTCTTTAAAGCCGGCGTATACCGGATGCCAGTAGTCGATACCATTATTCGGGCAATTCAACGTGTACAGCTCGTCGGCCGCCCCCGTCAAACCAGACGCTGCCGACGCGCCGCCGCCAGCTGCTCCCGCGTCCGTTCCTGTAGAACATCCTGCCAGAAGGCCCATTGCCGCGATGCCGGCCCCTGCTGCCGTTCCTTTCAGGAAATCCCGTCTGCTCACTTTTCTCATAATACCGATTCTCCTTTCCTTATTGTTGCCCGTGTTCTCAGGGCATCGTGGTACACCCTTGCGGTGTTTCCTTATTGTTGCCCGTGTTCTCAGGACCTAACCGCGCGTCCTTTTTTGTGTTTTGGGACGCTCCTGTTCTTCGGACACCATGCATCGCGCCGTAGTTTTTTTGTGCGCCTGCATTTTAAATTATTATATCATCTTATTTGCTTTTGTCAAGTTCATTTACAAATTTCATCATCATTTTTGCTATTTTTATTTCTGTATACGATTTATTTTTGTTCGTTTCGTCATATTTCAGGTGGGTTCTTTCCAGAATTAGCCAGATTTTTAGCTGAAATCACGAGAGTTTATTGCTTTCTATTTTAAATCCAGAATTGAATATATAGTAAGTCTACATGCGCCTGACGGCGCGCCTCCACGGCATGAAAGGCGATTCCTCGCAAAAAAAGAAGCCCGACGATATCCCGGATATCGTCCGACTCCTTCTTTTCACATCTTTTCCCGCCGTCTGCGCTTACCCGATTTTCTCCAGCTTCGCAAACGACGCGTACATCCGCTTCATGCCGTAATTGTCAAATTCCACGGCCACCTCAAAATCCCGCTTCTGTTCGGTAATTTCCTTCACCGTTCCCTCGCCAAATTTCTTATGCCGCACCCGGTCGCCCGCCTGATAGGGCAGGTGCTCCGCCTTGGTCACGGTAAATGTCTTTCCTAAGGACACACCTTGCTCATTCAGTTTGCCAAAACCGCCAAACTGCGGGGCTTTATAGGTCGGCGGCACGCCGGTCGTATGAAGGCGCTCTCCTGCGCCGCCCGCAGAATCCACGGCCGAACGCTCCCCGTCCTGCCCGCTCCGGCCCGGAAAAGCCGTTCGGCTCCGCGCCCGGCGTCCGTCCGCCAACAGATCCGGCGGAATTTCATCCACAAACCGCGAGCGGCGGCTGTAACGGTTCTCTCCGTTGACCATCCGCAGCCTGGCTCCCGTCAAAGTCAGCTCCTGCTTGGCCCGCGTCACGCCGACATAGAACAGGCGGCGTTCCTCTTCCAAATCTCCGGGATCGTCCGAATTGACCGACATGCTGCCCGGAAAGAGCCCGTCCTCCATCCCGGTCAGATACACCTTCGTGAATTCCAGCCCTTTGGCCCCATGGAGCGTCATCAGCGTAATCCGGTCCTCCTGCGGATCCAGATTGTCCACCTCGGCTACCAACGCCACTTCCTCCAAAAAGCCGTCCAGTGCCGGCTCCTCGGCCCGGGCTTCATAATCCACCGCTTTATTGAACAGCTCCTCCAAGTTCTCACGTCGGGCGGCTTCCTCCGCCTCGTCCTCCTTCGCCAGCTCCTGATCGTATCCGCTGGTATCCAAAATATCCCGGATCAGCTCCGACACCGACATCCTGTAGGCCAGCTTCCCCCGGTATACCTCGATTAAATGGACAAACCCGTTGATTTTCTGTACCGCCCGCCCCAGACCGGGGATCCGTTCCGCTTTTTCAAGCGCTTCCAAAAAGCTCAGGTCATTCGCCGTGGCGTAGATCATCACCTTGCCGATGCTGCTGGCGCCGATCCCGCGCTTGGGAATATTGATGATCCGCTGCACCGCCAGATCGTCCCGGCCATTGTCAATCGTTTTCAGATACGCCAAAATGTCCTTGATTTCCTTGCGCTGATAAAAATTCACGCCGCCGATCAGGCGGTACGGGATATTGTATTGGACGCATTTTTCTTCCAGGAGACGCGACTGCGCGTTCGTGCGGTACAAAACGGCACAGTCTTTAAATGCCATTCCTTTTCCATGCGCACGGCTGATCTCGCGGATCACCGCCCCCGCCTCATCCTGGGCCGTCTCGTATTGGGCATAGCACACCGGCTCGCCGCCCTCATTGGCCGTCCACAGAGCCTTTTCCTTCCGGCCCTCATTATGGCGAATCACCGCATTGGCCACGTCCAGGATGTTTTGCGTCGAACGGTAATTCTGCTCGAGCTTAATCACCCGGGCCTGCGGGTAAATCTGCTCGAAATTGAGGATATTGCCGATATTGGCCCCACGGAATTTATAGATCGACTGATCGTCGTCGCCGACCACGCAGAGGTTTTTGTGCATACCGGCTAACAGGCTGATCAGGCGAAACTGCGCCGTATTCGTATCCTGGTATTCATCCACCATAATATAGCGGAAACGGTCCTGATAGCGCTCCCGCACCTCGGCGCTGCTTTGCAAAAGCTCCACCGTTTTCATAATCAGATCGTCAAAGTCAAACGCGTTGCTGCGCCGCAGCTGCTCCTGGTACTCGGTATAAGCCTCGGCCATGCGCATTTGGCGGTAGTCGCCGGACACCTGCACGGAAAACTCCTCCGGCGTCATCAGCTCATTTTTACAGGAAGAAATTACATTGAGAATCGTCCGCTCCCTATACATCTTCGGATCCAGCTCCAGCTTCTTCATAACCTGGCGCATCAGCGTTTTCTGGTCGTCGCTGTCATAGATCGTGAAATTCCGATCAAAGCCGATATATTCGACGTCCCGCCGCAGGATGCGCACGCACATGGAGTGAAACGTGGACACCCATATGCTCTCCGCCCCCTGTGTCACCAGCGCATCCACACGCTCCCGCATTTCCCCGGCCGCCTTATTCGTAAAGGTAATCGCCAGGATATTCCAGGGGCGGACGCCCTTTTCCTCAATCAAATAGGCGATCCGGTGTGTGAGCGCCCGCGTCTTGCCGGAACCCGCCCCGGCCAGGACTAACAAAGGGCCGTCTGTGGTAAAGACGGCCTCTTTCTGCATTGGATTCAGTGTATCGTATATGCTGTTCATTATCCCTATTTCCCCAGCTTTGCCTTCAGCGCCGCCAGCTCATCCTCCACGGCCACGGAAGGCTGCGCGTCGTATTTGCTCATCAAATCCTCCACCCCGCTGTCCGAAGCCGCGGTGGAATTCAGTTCCGCCATCGCGTTGGCCTTGTCAAGCATCTGGTTGGCCTTCGCTTCCATACGGTCAAACGCCGAAAGGTTCTGCGCCGCGCCCTGTATGCTGGAACCGATCTTATTGATCTTCTCCTGCGTCTTGGCCACGGCCACCTTGGCCTTGATCGCGTCCTTGCGGGCATTTAGGGTAGAAATGTCGGAGCAAAGCTTGTCGTACATCTGCTTCATCTTGGACGAATTGGCTGCGGCCGCCTCGTAGGCCTGCTGTAAGCCCGCCTGCTTCTCCACCAGCGCCGTTTTCTTCATCAAAAACTGCTTGGCGTCGTTGTCATTGCCGGCCAGAATCGCTTTCTCCGCATAGGACTGCAGCTTGGCAATCTCCGCGTTGCATTCCTTTAGCTCCCGCTCGCAGCGCTTCTCCTCCGCCATCACCGACGCCGTCTCTTCCTTTACGTCCTCCAGATCCTTCTGCAAATTACGCAGATACTGGTCGATCATCTTCGACGGATCCTCCGCCCGGTCTAACAGCGCATTGATATTCGCGGACATAATGTCTGAAAATCTCTGAATAATACCCATTTTTGTCTCCTCCCGTTTTTTGATCCGCCGGCACGACTCATACCGGCTCCTTGTCTAAGCATACCACAAATAAGCCGGCTTGTCATGTGTTTTTTCAGCGTTTCTACCAACCCAGGCGCTCTCCTACGCCTGCTGCGGCTGGCGCAGTCCGTCCGGCGTCAGTTCCGGAATCCCGGCCTTCTCCCCATAATCCTTGACGACCTTCCAGACGCCCTGGCGGCTCAAGCCCCTGCCATTGCAGTTTAAAAAGAGGGCGTTGTTCTGCTTTTCCCGCAAAAGCGTATTGCGTCCATGCGCCAAATACGAGCGCAGCGCCGCCTCCAAATGCCCTCCCATGGCCACGGTGCGGTTCTGCCGCTCCCCCCGCAGTACCAGATATCCCATCTCCAGGTTCATATCCTCCATCGTAAGCCCAATCACCTCGCTGGCCCGAATCCCCCGGCACATGGACAGCACCATCGCCCGGTCCCTGAGCTGCTTCGGCCCCACGACCTTCATATCCAGCAAACGCCCTAACTCCTCCTTGGTCACGACATGCGTCGCTTTGCGCTCGACCTTGGGCGCCTTCAAAGCTTCCGCCGGGTCCTCGCGGCAGCTTCCATGTTTACACTGATACGCAAAAAAACGGCGCAGGGCTGCCACCGTCCGCGAAATCGTGGCCGACGACATCCCGCTTCCCTCCAGATAC
>CANSWW010000055.1 GCA_947650845.1 uncultured Lachnospiraceae bacterium | reverse complement strand
AGATAGATCATGCCCGTATCACAGAACTGCGGGATATCGTTGCCCAGAGACAGCTGCCACAGCATCAGAACCGCCATGCTTCCCTGCATATGAGGATCGGTCGAATAACCGCAGGTGATGGTGCCCTTCTTTACGTACTCCAGCACTTCCAGCATATTCTCCGCGCCTACCACGGTGATTTCGCCTACCTTGCCGGCTTCCTCGATCGCGGCGGAAATGCCGATCGGAGCCGCGCCGTCCACGCGCAGATAGCCGTCTAAGTCAGGGTTGGCGGCGATCACGGCCGCGGCCTGCTGCTGAGCGGTCTGCACATCGTCGTTGGAGATGCCGCCGTCCACAACCTCAATGTTCGGGTATTTGGCCAGTGTGTCCATATGGCCGTTGTATCTCTCAATATGCGTTGCCGAGGTGGTAACGCCGTGCATAACGGCTACCTTACCCTCGCCGCCCAAAAGCTCTACCAGCTTCTCCGCTTCCAAGGATGCCTGCTCGTAGAAATCGTTGCCGGCCGATGCCAGGCCGGAGCCCTCTACCACGGCGTCAAACAGCATGACCGGAATGCCCATGGCCTCGATCTCTTCGATAACCGCCTTGCTGCCCTCATAGTCTACCGGGTCGATCGCGATCCCCGTAGGCTTGGTCGCGGCCGCCTGCTCCAGAATCGTGTTCTGTTCCGTTACATCGGCGGTAGAAGGAGCACGATAGTCTACGGTTACCTTCACGCCCAGCTGCTCGCTCAGCGAAACCGCCTGGTTCTGTGCGCCTACATTTACCATGTCAAACCATTCATGCACGCATTTGGGAATGATGACAAACGTCAGATCCTTGCCGTCTCCGCCTGCGTTTCCTCCGCCGGACGCCGGGGTCCCGGAGCAGCCGTACAGCCCCACAATCATCATCAGGGAAAGAAGAACTGCCAGTAATTTTTTCATTTTTTAATCCTCCTAGTGTTTTTTTGGTCAATCCCGGGCTGACCTTACCATGCTTTGTATGGATGAAAAGCCAATCTTCTCTGCGCATAATCCAACTGGCTTATAAAAAGATGGTCACGCACAAAAGAGTTTCATGCGCCTGTCGTGTATAAGTTTATTTCGAAGTCCCTTTCTGCTTTTTGCGTCCCCGCAGGATCGTAATCAGCGACGGCAGCGCAATGGCTAATACCACTACAATGCCGCTTACGGCTTCCTGCCAGTAAACGTTTACGCCGAAGAGGACGATTACGTTGGAAATCAAACAGATAATCGCCGCGCCGATCATGGCGCCGACCGGCGTACCCACACCGCCGGTTAACAGGATGCCGCCGATGACGCAGGCCGCGATCGAATTCATGGGCCAGTTATTGCCGATAGCCGCCTGGGCCGTACCCAGTCTGGCCACATAGAGAATGCCGGCCAGGGCCGAGATAAAGCCGACAATGCCGTAGAGAAGCACCCGGATCGTATCCACGCGGATACCGATAATCTCGCTGGCCTCCCGGCTGTTGCCGATCGCGTACACATAGCGCCCCGTTTTCGTCTTGGTCGCGAACCATACGATCCCTATGAGCACCAGCATGGCGAAGTAAAAGGGAATCGGAATCGAAAACAGGTTTTCTTTGCCCAAAAAGTATATTTGCTCCGGAATGCCTGTGATGGCCCGGCCTTTGGTGATAACCAGGGTAATGCCGGCGTATACCGACTGCATGCCGATGGTCGCCACCATCGAATTCAGCTTCAGACGGGTAATCAAAAGACCGTTGAAGCAGCCGAATAAGGTGCCTACCAAGAGGCCCAAAATCATCGACACAAAGGGATTGATCTTGACCACGGTCATCATCAGGCCGCACAAAACGCCGGACAGCGTCGCGATCTTGCCGACCGACAAATCCAGCTCGCCGATCAATAGAAGCAACGACTGCGCCACCGCTACCATGCCGATAAAGGCAATATCCCGAAGCAGCGACTGCAGGTTGAAAATATCCAGAAAATACGGGGAAAATACGCTGGCGACAATCAGCATCAGCACTAAGACCAGGGCCGCCAGCGCCGTACTGCTCTTCAAAAGCGTTTTGATCATTGACTTTGACTTGTTCATTGTGGTGATTCCTCCTTCTCTAGCGTAAGACCGAAGATCGACTGCATAATTTCCTCTTTGTCGGCCCCTCTCTCAAACTCGCCTGCAATCTGTCCGTTATACATAGCGATAATCCGGTTGGAGCATTTGAGAACCTCGTCCATCTCCGAGGAAACCAAAATAATTCCGGCGCCGGTTTCTTCCGCAATCCGCTTCATCAGACGGTAGATATCCACCTTGGTGCCGATATCAATGCCCTTGGTCGGCTCGTCAAAAATCAGCAGCTTGGGCGTCGCTGTCATACAGCGGCCGATGATCGCCTTCTGCTGGTTGCCGCCGCTTAAAAATTTGATCTTCTGCTCCAGATCCGGCGTCTTAATTTCATAGGTACGGACGACGTCGCCCACCAGCGTTTTTTCCTTTTCCGAGGAAATCCCCAGGGCGCCCCCCAGCTGGTTCAGCGCATTGATCGATGCGTTGACCCGCACGCTCAGCTCCGACAAAATGCCCTGGCTGCGCCGTTCCTCCGGCAGATAAAACATTCCCTTCTCTACCGATGAGTGCGTGCTGCCCAGCTTCCAGGGGCCTCCGTCAAATTCCACGCTGCCCTCATAAACCGGCAGATATCCGAAAATCGCCTGCATCAGCTCGCTGCGCCCGGCGCCCACCAGTCCCGCGAATCCCAGGATCTCCCCCTTACGCAGGGAAAAGCTTACGTGGGAAAAATCATCGCCGCTTATATCCTTGACCTGCAGCAAAACCTCGTCCTGAACGGCCGCGGAAGAAAATTCCTCTTTTTCATCCAGGGAGCGTCCCGTCATCTGAGCCACTACCCAGGGTACGTCCACCTCGCTTAAGCGGGCATACGAAACCTTTTTGCCGTTGCAGAATACGGAAATGCAGTCCCCGATACAGAACACTTCCTCCAGCTTATGCGAAATGAAGATCACCGCTTTTCCTTCTTTTTTGAGCTTCTCCACAATACCGAACAAATGCTCCGTATCCTTGTCGGTTAAGCTGGTGGTCGGCTCGTCCAGCATCAGCACCTGGTAATCCTCAAAGGCCGTCGCCCGCGCAATCTGCAAAAGCTGCTGCTGCGAAACCGGTATGTCCTTTACCAGCGTCTCGGGCGCTACGGTCATGCCGAGCCCTTCCAGCAACGGAATCGCCTTTTCACACAGCTTCTTCTGGCTGATCGGCCCCCGGATGCCGGCCCGTTCAAAGGGGATAAAGAGATTCTCCGCCACGGACATATTTTTAAACAAATCTATTTCCTGCGGAACGTAAGCAATTTTTTCAAACAGCTTCCGATTCTTATTTACAGACTGCGCCTCGATAAAAATGTCTCCTTCGTCCGCCGTATAAACACCGGTCAAACATTTGATCAGCGTACTTTTCCCCGCGCCGTTTTCGCCGACGATGCAATGTACCTCGCCCGGTTCGAAAGCGATGTCTACCTGGTCAAGTGCGCAAACCCCTGGAAAACGTTTTGTGATTTTCTTCGCTTCCAGAATAACCATCTTTCACTCTCCCCTCTTCCTTTCCTGCCCATATTCTCCGGGCATCCTGGGATACCCGTTGCGTTTTTGCAGTTTAGACTATCTAATAGATTGCCTGCTTTTAGTACTTTACACTTGTAGGCAATCGATGCTTTTGTTTATTATACAGCTAATTGTACAATTTTGCAAGAGACTTTATCAGATTTTTTTTACTTTTTTTACAAAATAAAGCCAGATTTTTCCGAAAGTGGATTTGACATTTTCTTACTAGGATGCTATAATAATTTTCGGTAAACAGCCGGCTTCATTCATCTGTTGACTGGCAAACACAACCTGAGAACTCGGGCAAGGAGGAGGAGAAGAAATGGGTACGTATTTTATCGGTATCGATTCCGGTACTTCCGGGATCAAAGCGGTCTTGTTCGATCGGACCGGCAATGAGATTGCCAAGAAGGGATATCCCCTTACCGGGATTTTTCCCACGGAGGACCGCTATGAAGAGGACATGATCGAAATTTGGGACAAGGCCAAAGCCTGCATACGCGAGCTGCTCGCCCAATATCCGGATTATCCTGTCGTCGGGCTTGGCATTACGGCCCAAGGCGACGGCCTGTGGCTGGTGGACGCCGACGGCAATCCCGTGCGCAACGGCTGCTGCTTCTGCGACGGCCGGGCCGGCGGCATTGTCGATCGATGGGTGGAGGACGGAACCTGTGAAAAGCTGTTCGGCCTTTCCGGCACCCGCATCTTTTCGGGCAATCAGAACGGCATTGTAAAATGGATGGATGAAAATGAGCCGGAAAGCCTTGAAAAGGCCGCCTACTTTATGCATCTGAAGGATTATCTTTTCTATAAATTTACCGGGGCTTTTACGACCGATACCACGGATCAGTCCCTCGTTTTTGTAGACCCGGTCACACGGCAATATGACCGCAGAATGTTTGAGGTCTGCGGCATTGACCAATATTTCGATAAATATCCGCCCCTGAAAACGCCTGAGGAAAATGCGTTGAAGATTCGTCCTGAGCTGGCAGAGGAGCTGGGCCTGAACGCGGACGTAGTGATTACCTCCGGCCCGATGGATGTGGCCGCCTGCGCCCTTGGCAGCGGCGTCATTGAGAATGAGGAATGCTGCTCCATCATCGGCACGGCCGCGCTCCATGAGATGGTTCTGGACAAGCCGCTGCAGGATTCGATCCAGGCCGGCATGACCGTCACCCATATGCCTAAGGACCGCTGGCTGCGCCTGATGGCCTCCTTGGCCGGCACGCCGAACCTGGAATGGATGCTCAATACCATTGGCAAACAGATCCGGATCGACGCCGAGGCCGCCGGACGCAATGTCTATGATTATATGGAAGAAATGATTCAAAAGGTTCCGATCGGCTCCAACGGGATCCTGTATCATCCCTACCTGCTGGCCGGCGGCGAGCGCGCGCCCTTTACCGATGCGCGCGCCCGTGCCAGCTATACCGGAATCAGCGTGCGTCATACCCTGGCCGACATTGCCCGGGCCACCTATGAGGGCGTAGCCTTTGCCATGCTGGACTGCTACCAGCACATGCCCCGGACCCCCAAAAAGATCACGGTCTGCGGCGGCGGCGCGAACAGCGCCGTCTGGTGCCAGATGTTTGCCGACGCCCTGGGCAGCGAAATTGTCACCGTAAAGGGCGAGGAGCTAGGCGCCAAAGGCGTGATGCTCAACAACGCGGTTGTGCAGGGCTACTATCCGAGCTACCGAGAAGCCGTGCAGGCCTGTGTGGAAACCGACAAGGTATATCAGCCTAACATGGAAAACCATGCGAAGTATATGCGCTACTACGAGCTGTTCAAGCTCACGTATGAGCAGCAGTTTAAGACGTGGAAGCTTCGCGGCCGGCTGATTCGCGAGTAGAAAAAACATAGGAGAGGCTATGCTTAGCTGTCCTCATCCGTTTCATTATGATAATAACAGGCTGCCGGACAATCCCCGGCAGCCTCTCTTTTTTGAATCGCTTACTGGCTCTCACTAATCAATGGGGGCTTTTGATATAGCTTCCTCTCAATCTGCCGCCGCTCAATCGCAATTTGCTTTAACGCGGCCTCATCTTTTGTAACTGCCTCAATTCGTTCCAAAATCGAAAGCTGGTCGAACAGATTACAGTTAATTTCTTTTTCGTTTGTCGGCATAGCTTTTCACCTCCTTCTTTCGTCAGAATCGGTTTCTTGTTATAGCCATTTTATCATATGTAAAGCAAAAAATCCATATGTATTTATGCTCCCGCCGGATATTGACAGCCCACATTTTTTCGGCTAAAATAGTAGAAAGATTAAAATCAGCCGAAAATGTGAGGTAACGTATGGAATATATCCCCCGTCATATGGAAGAGCGCATTTTAGAACTCAGCCAATCGTATTCTGCCATTCTGGTGACAGGCCCCCGGCAGGCGGGCAAAACGACAATGCTGCGTTCCCTTGCAAAAAAAGAAAATCGCGGACGCAGCTACGTCACGCTGGACGATCTGGCGGCGCGGGAGCTGGCCAAAAACGATCCGGCGCTATTTCTGCAGCTTCATACCCCGCCGGTTTTGATTGATGAAGTGCAATATGCGCCGGAATTATTTACTTATATCAAAATCCACATTGACGAAAATCATACTCCCGGCGATTTTTGGATGACCGGCTCACAGATTTTCCGTCTGATGCGCGGTGTACAGGAGTCGCTGGCCGGGCGTGTGGCGCTGTTGCATATGTCGCCACTGTCGCAGCGTGAGATTATTGGCGCGCCGGGCGCGCCCTTTACGGTCGATTTTAACCGGCTGCTTGCCGAGAGCCAAACGATCCCCACCGTAACAACGCCAAAGCTGTTTGAACGGATCTGGCAAGGCTCTATGCCTGGCCTTGTCAGCGGACAGCTTCCCGACCGGAATATCTATTATTCCTCCTACCTCTCCACCTATGTGGAACGGGACGTACGAGAGCTCTCCGGCAGCATCGACGCGCTGAAATTCAACCGCTTTGTAACGGCCGCCGCCGCACGAACTTCACAGCTTCTTAATTATAAAGCGCTGGCCGACGACGCGGAGATCGATGTGCCAACCGCGAAAGACTGGGTGAATATCCTCGAAACGCTGGGGATTATTTTCCTGCTGCATCCTTATTCCAACAACGTGCTGAAGCGTACGATCAAAACGCCCAAACTATACTTTTACGATACCGGGCTTGTCTGCTATCTTACCAAATGGTCGTCGCCCGAGGTAGCCGAATGCGGCGCCATGAATGGCGCCCTGCTCGAAAATTTTGCCGTGTCTGAAATCATCAAGAGCTACCAAAACGCCGGTCTTACGCCGTATCTCTATTTCTATCGCAACCGTGACGCGAAGGAAATCGATATCGTCATGGAAGGCGACGGACGGCTCTGGCCGATGGAGATTAAAAAGACCGTCACGCCGGACAGACGTCTCACCCGCGTCTTTGGCGTGCTTGAGAAAGCTTCTCTGCCGACTGGCGCCGGCGCCATTCTCTGCATGGCAGAGCAGTTTGGCGCTTTTGACCGGAAGCATCTGATTGTGCCGATTTGGATGATATGAAATTCATATACGGCCGGCTTTTATAGTGGTTATTATCCGTTAGCGAAATATAAAAAAATCCCCCTTAAGTAGACTTTGTTTATTTACCTTGTCTACTTAAGAGGAATCATATCTGTTTCCAACCGCCTGCTCTCTTTTCTTTTCGTTACTGCCCTGCCCTCTCCTTATCGAGCTTCACGTTCCGGAAATACAGCGCCATATCGATCGAAATCTCCACGATATTCAGCACATAGAAAAACCAGCCTAGATAAAACAGCCAGTCAAGGGAACTGCCGGCGGCATTCGCCGCGTTCCACAGAATAAACTTGCGGGCAATGCCGAAGATATAGCCGATCCAGATAAAGAATTCAAAGAACAGGCTCTTTCCCTGGGCCGTCCGCGAAATCCACGATTTGCGGATGGAAATCGGCCAGGACAGGCCAAAGCAGAGTATCATCAGCGCTTCTAATAAGTCAGTCATTTCTCACTCTTCCTTTTCTACTACACTCTTTTTTCGCGTGGCTCATGACCGGGCGACAGGGCCGCCTTGCCATGCCGCCCGCCTACTTCCTGCCAGCCAGATATGCGGCCCGCCCCTCTTCGTAGAGGTTGCGGCCTTCGCTGTCAATAATGACAACTAACGGCATCTCTTCAACATAGAGTTTTCTGAGGGCCTCCGCGCCCAAATCCTCATAGGCGATCAGCTCGGCCTTCTTAATGCATTTCGCCAACAGCGCGCCCGCGCCGCCGATCGCGCCAAAGTACACGCCGCTGTATTTCTTCATTGCCTCTACCACCTCCGGCAGGCGCGCGCCCTTGCCGATCATGCCGCGGGCGCCGACCGACATCATCGTAGGCGCGTAGGCGTCCATACGGCCGCTGGTCGTAGGCCCGGCCGAGCCGATGACCTGCCCCGGCTTGGCCGGCGTCGGGCCGACGTAGTAGATCGTGGCGTCCGTCGGATCAAACGGCAGCTCTTCCCCGCGGGCCAGAGCCTCGCACATTCTCTTATGCCCGGCGTCGCGGGACGTATAAATCGTGCCGGTCAGATACACCGTATCACCGGCGTGCAGTGTCCGTGCCAGCTCCGCCGTCAACGGCAGTGTAATATGCTTTTCCATTCAGATCACCTCCGTTTTGTGGCGGGTTACATGGCAGTTGATGTTGACGGCGCAGGGCATCCCCGCGATATGAGTCGGCATCGTCTCGATGTTTAATCCGATCGCCGTCGTGCGGCCGCCGAAGCCCTGCGGGCCGATCCCCAGCGCATTGACTTTTTGTAACATCTCTTTTTCCAGATCCGCGTAATAGGGATCCGGATTCTCCGAATCGATCGGCCGCATCAGCGCTTTCTTAGCCAGCAACGCCGCCTTGTCGAACGTGCCGCCGATCCCGACGCCGACCACCATCGGCGGGCAGGGGTTGGGTCCGGCCGTCTCTACGACCTCGAGAATAAAATCCTTGATGCCCTGTAAGCCGGCGGAGGGCTTGAACATACGGATCATGCTCATGTTCTCGCTGCCAAAGCCCTTGGGGCCGACCGTGATTTTGATTTCTTCCCCGGCGACGATCTCCGTGTAGATCATGGCCGGGGTGTTGTCGCCGGTATTGCCGCGGCGGATCGGATCCTTTACGACCGATTTGCGCAGATAGCCTTCGGCGTAGCCCTGGCGCACGCCTTCGTTGACGGCGTCGGCAAGCAGGCCGCCGGTGATATGTACGTCCTGGCCGATTTCCAGGAATACGCAGGCCATGCCGGTATCCTGGCAGATGGGTACGTTTTCGCGGTCGGCGATTTCAAAGTTTTCGATGATGTTGTCGAGGACGCCCTGGGCGATCGCGCCGTCCTCGCAGGCCCGGCAGTCGCGGATCGCGCACTTTACATCCTCCGGCAGATGCTCGTTGGCCTCCATACAAAGCCGCTTTACCACCTCGGTGATACGGCTCGCTTCTATTTCACGCATTTTGTCACCTCATATATTTTACTCGTTGACACAACCTGTTTTCTTTACCATGCCCGGCGTATCCTTACATACCGGGCGTGTCTCCCTGTCCGCGCTCTGCCCGCCTCAGCGCTCATGCCTGGCATACTTGGGAAGCAGCAGCGGGGAGACGTCCCCGGTGGCGATCCCGGCCGCGCTCAGCGCTTCGGCATACGCCTCTACATGATCCAGGTTTGCCGTACCCAGTACAATCTCCTTTGCCCGGGCGGCGGCAGCTTTGCCGGCATTGCGGCCGAACACGATGATATCCAAGAGGGAGTTGCCCATCAGGCGGTTGCGCCCGTGGATCCCGCCGACGGCTTCGCCGGCCACCAGAAGGTTGGGGATCGCCTTGGTAAAGCCGTCGCCGCCGATCTCCAGGCCGCCGTTTTGATAGTGAAGCGTCGGATAGACGAGGATCGGCTGCCTTCTCATATCGATGCCATAGTTCAAATACATCCGCAGCATGGCAGGGATCCGCTTTTCAATCGTCCCTTCGCCGCCCAGCAGCTCGATCATCGGCGTATCCAGCCAGACGCCGCTGCCTAAGGGAGTGGTTACACCTTTTTTACGGTCGCTGCACTCGCGGATAATCGAAGCCGCCGCCACGTCGCGCGTCTCCAGAGGATGCATGAAGGCTTCGCCCTCTACGTTTACCAGCATCGCACCCAGAGAACGCACCTTTTCCGTTACCAAGGCGCCAAAAATCTGTGAAGGGTAGGCTACGCCGGTCGGATGGTACTGGATCGTATCCTGGTACAAAAGGGGCGCGCCGGCACGGTAGCCTAAGATCAGGCCGTCGGCCGTGGCTCCGTAGTGGTTGGAGGTCGGGAAGCCCTGGTAATGCAATCGTCCGGCGCCGCCGGTGGCAAGGATGACGGTCTTGGCACGGGCCACCAGGTAATCCTCGGTTTCCAGGTTTAAAAGGACGGCTCCGGCCACCTGGCCTTTTTCGTCCTTTAACAGCTCGACGGCACAGGTAAACTCGGCCACCGGGATTTTACGGTTTAAGACCTCGTCGCGCAGTGTGCGCATGATTTCGGCCCCGGAATAATCCTTGCAGGCGTGCATCCGCTTGCGGGACGTGCCGCCGCCATGGGTCGTGACCATCGTCCCCTCGCTATCCTTGTCAAACATCACTCCCAGGCGGTTCAGCCACTGGATCGCGTCGGGCGCTTCCATGACCAGGCGGCGCAGAAGCTCCGGACGGGCCGCAAAATGGCCGCCGCCGAAGGCATCCAGGTAGTGCTGCACCGGCGAATCGTTTTCCTTGTCCGCGGCCTGGATGCCGCCCTCGGCCATCATGGTGTTGGCGTCGCCGATGCGCAGCTTGGTGGCGATCATTACGTTAGCCCCGGCCGCATGGGCCTCGATGGCCGCCGAAGCGCCCGCGCCGCCGCCGCCGATCACCAGCACGTCGACGTCATAGTCAATTTTATCCAAATCCACCTGCGTATGCAACAGGCGGCTGTTGGAATGCAGCAGATGCGTAAGCTCCGCCGGCGCTTTCTGCCCCTTGTTGGGGCCGATCTGGATCTCGGCAAAGCCGTCCTCCCGGTAGTCGGGATGGTAGGCCTTCAGGAGGGCGTCTTTTTCGTCGGCCGTCATGCGCTTAGGCTCCATCCCCATGCGCCCCGGCCGCGTCGCTTCCACCTTTTTGATTGATTCCAGCATTTCCGGTGTAAACATGGCTGTCCCTCCTTATTTCTCGATCTCTCTGGTGTTGTACAGTTCCTGCATCTCGGTGATCGGCTTCTGCATGATCTGCTCGATCAGGCTGTCGTAAGCCCCCTCGTGGATTTCCTCCACACGCTTGTTCAGATGCGCGCTCTCAGGCGCGATGTATTTGCCTGTCAGGCGGCGGGCCAGCACGCCCACCATCGGATGCGAAATGCCGGCCGGGCAGCGCACCGAGCAGCAGCCGCAGCCGATGCAGTCAAAGGATTCCTCGGCGCACTTTTCAAACTCGCCGCGCTGGGCATAGGCGATGTACTGCATGACGTTTAAGTTCTGCGTGCAGGCGTTGGTGCAGGCGTTGCAGCCGATGCAGCTGTAGATTTCCGGGTACAGCTCCATCATCACACGCTGGTCGGCCTTCAGGTCCTCGATCTCGTACGTCCGCTTGTCGGTCGGGAAATAGGGGATGCTGGCCACATACATGCCCTCCTCCACCTGCGTCTGGCAGGCCAGGCAGGTCTTTAATTCGTTCTTTCCTTTGATCCGGTAAACCGTGGCGCAGGCGCCGCAGAAGCCGTGGCGGCAGCCGCAGCCGCGCTTGAGCGTGTAACCGGCGTATTCCATGGCCGTCATGATGGTCAAGTCGGCCGGAACGCTGTATTTTTTACCGAAAAAATATACGTTTACCATATTTTCCATACAGGTATCTCCTCATTTCATAAGGTGTTGGCACATGCCCGGGCGTCTTAATACTCGTCAGGCAGCTCGTCGATCTCGTCACAGCGGAATACCGGGCCGTCCTTGCAGACATACTTGGATCCGATGTTGCAGCGGCCGCATTTACCGATCCCGCACTTCATGCGCAGTTCCAGGGTCGTATAGACCTGTTCCTTGGAAAAGCCCATTTCCTGCAGACCGGCGAGGACAAATTTGATCATAATCGGCGGGCCGCAGATCAGAGCCGTCTTATCGGTGGCAAAGCCCAGCTCCTTTAAATACGCGGGGACGAAACCGACGTGGCCGTCCCAGCCCTCCTGCTCGCGGTCGATCGTTAAGTAGACGTTAACGCCCTCGGCCTGCATCCAGACTTCCTGAATCTCCTTCAGCTGCACCAGATCGTCGGCGGAGCGGGAGCCGTAGAGGATGTCTACCGTGCCGTAGTCCGCGCGGTTGTCAAGCACGTAGTTGATGACGGAACGCAGGGGCGCTAAGCCGATGCCGCCGGCGATGAACAGAAGATTCTGGCCCTTTAAGCGATCCTCCACCGGGAAATGGTTGCCGTAGGGGCCGCGCACCGTAATCTGGTCCCCTACCTGCAGGCTGTGAAGATACTCGGTCAGCATCCCGCAGCGCTTGATGCTGAATTCCTGGTATTCTTTATTGGTCGGCGAGGAGGTGATGGAAAACATGCCCTCGCTTACGCCGGGCGCGCAGAGCATGGCGCACTGGCCGGGCATATGCTCAAAGAGCTTGCCGCCCTCGGGCGCGTTGACGCGGAAGGTCTTGACATCGGGCGTCTCCTCGCGAATATCGGTGATTACACCCACCCGCGGGATCAGGGTATCCAGTTTGTAATTCGTATGGCAGGTACATTCGGACATATTATTTCTCACCTCCCTGTGCAGGCTGTGTATGAGCCGTAGCGGCCGCTTCCCCTTCGGACGCCGAATCCGCCGCTTTTTTTGCCTTGGCGGCAAAGGCTTTGATGACCTTGACGATATTTAAGGAAGAGGGACACTTATCCACGCAGCGGCCGCAGCCCACGCAGGAATACATGCCGTCGTTGTTGGCCGGGAAATATACCAGCTTGTGCATGAAGCGCTGGCGGAACCGCTGCATCTGGCTGGTACGATTGTTGGCCGCCGCCATCATCGTAAAATCGGAATACATACAGGAATCCCAGCAGCGATAGCGCTGCACTCCATGGCCGGTATCATAGTCCTTGATATCATAGCACTGGCAGGTCGGGCATACAAAGGTGCAGGTGCCGCAGGCCAGGCAGGGCTTATAGAGCTCTTCCCATAAGGAATCGCCGAACTTTTCGTCGGTGGCGTCTCCGTTCCAGCCCTCCAGCGACAGTCCGCTGTAGGGAAGGCGCTTCACGATCTCTCGCACTGCGGCCTTTTCGGCTTCTACCTGCGCCTCGTCGGCCTCGGCGGCCCGGGCAAAGGGCCCCGTTTGCTTCAGCTGCGCGGTCAAACGCTCTCCCTTTTCGGTCAGCGGCCTCCAGTACAGGAAATCGTCGGTCAGCCAGGCAGCCACGTCGGCGGCCGGCTCGGTGCAGTCCGTCCCGAATACGCTGCAAAAGCAGCTCGTCTCCGGCTCCCTGCAGCCCAGGGCGACGATCGTGCCGTGCTCCCGGCGGGCAGCATAGAAGGTGTCTACGGGCTCCGAAAGGAATACCCTGTCAAGGACCTTAAGCCCCTGCACATCGCAGGCCCGCATGCCGAATACCACAAACTCCTGCGCCTTGAGCGCTTCCGGCTCGATGGTCAGCTTTTTGCCGTCCTTTTTACAGGTGTAAAGCGTCTCGCTCTGCGGGAAGAATACGTCCTTGCCCGACTTGACCGTTTTCAGCGTATCGAGACCGGCCAGCAGATCCTCCTCGCTAAAGCCTTCGTCCCAGGCGGCGAAATTCACCTGGCCGCTTTTTCGTACCGGCAGGTACAGCTCCCGCTCGGCCGCCAGCGCACGGTACAGCGCAGGCAGGTTTTCTCTGATGATCTTATACATATGTATTACCTCCCTTCCGCGATACCGGGTTCGGCGTCGTCAAGGGTAAAGCTGGTGAGCGGTCCCTTCGTCTCCGCGTCCTCACCGGCCTGGAATTCGCCGTAGAACGTATCGATATCCTTGATGAATTTGCGGTTGAACAGATGCAGCGGAATCCCCTGCGGGCACACGCGGCTGCATTCGCCGCAATCGGTACAGCGGCCGGCCACATGGAAGGCGCGGATGATGTGGAACATCTTTTCTTCAAACGAATCCGCGTTGGCCTTCTGGGAGCTGTCAAACTTGTTGCTGTCAAAGACGCATTTGCGGCA